>CALWSS010000036.1 GCA_944384255.1 uncultured Clostridia bacterium | reverse complement strand
ACTATATACGGATAAGCCATTGTCTTGAATTGCTTCATTTTCAGTTTCCTCCTTTACTCATTATGTGTATATCTTCCGGTTCAAATGTAAGACCTACAATATCGCCTTCCTTGTGTTCTCTTGTTGTATCTATTTTGTATTCATAGCCTTCTGTTTTAAATGTTACAGAATACACTCCCGGAACAATATTTTCCGGATCAAAGTCATAATCAACTTCTGTAATATCAACTTCTGTATCGTCATCAAGACTCCAAGCAGAAGCATTTGCCCAAGTTTTTAAATCTGTTTCAAGAGCAATACTTTCTTTAATTTCGTCTGTCTTTTTGAAGAAGTTTACGGCAAAAATTTCTTCGTTATATTCCGTACTTACTTTTTTGTTCTGGTCTGCCACAATCATGTTTGCAGTAACCATTGTTCCGGCTGATGTGGAAAATGTAACAGGGTAAGTTCCGTTTTGAGGGCTTATTTTATACTCAACCTTGCTTATTGAAACAAATTCATCTGTTTCAGGGTTCCATGCCTGAGCATCGGCTCTGGCTATAATGTCAGCCTCTGTAAGCTCTGCAACGTCTTCAGCATCAAGATAAAAGTCATTGGCACTCATTCTTTCGTTGGCTTTCATATTGAATATTGAGTTATCCTCTGAAACGTGCATTTTAACTGTTATGCTTGTTCCTGAACGTGTTTCAACAACTGTTTCGTAATGAACACCTTTAAAAAGAACAGACTTAACAACGCCTCTCAATTTGCCTTTTTCTTTAGGTACAATTTCAAGGTCTTCCGGTCTTATAACAACATCAACTTTTTCGTTTGGCTCAAAACCACTGTCAACACATTCAAAGTGTTTATCCTCGAATATAACCTCACGGTCTTTAACCATTACACCGTCTATAATATTGCTTTCGCCTATGAAGTTAGCTACAAACACATTTTTAGGCTCATTATAAATATCAGTCGGTGTGCCTATCTGCTGAATTTCGCCGTCTTTCATAACAACTATTTTGTCAGACATTGTAAGAGCTTCTTCCTGGTCATGTGTTACATATATAAATGTAATACCTACTTCCTGCTGAATTTTTTTAAGCTCATGCTGCATTTCTTTTCTAAGCTTAAGGTCAAGAGCTCCTAAAGGCTCATCTAGAAGAAGCACTCTTGGCTCATTTACAAGGGCTCTTGCAATGGCTACCCTCTGCTGCTGGCCGCCGCTTAAAGCTGTAACGCTTCTTTTGCCGTATTCCTCAAGACCAACCAGCTTAAGCATACGCATAACTTTCTGCTGAATAACGTCTTTAGGCTCTTTTTTGATTTTAAGACCAAAAGCTACGTTATCGTATACATTCATATTAGGGAAAAGAGCATATTTCTGGAAAACAGTGTTTATTTCTCTTTTATACGGCTCAACATTTGTTATCTCCTGGTCACCAAATATAACTTCGCCTTCATTCTGTTTAAGAAATCCTCCAAGAATTCTTAAAAGCGTTGTTTTTCCACAACCTGAAGGTCCTAAAAGTGTTACAAACTCGTTTTCGTATATATCAAGATTAATACCTTTAAGTACAAGCTGTCCGTCAAATTCCTTTACAATATTTTTAAACTGAATAAGCTTTACCGGCTCCAAAATTTAGTCCTCCTCTCAGAATAAAGGCGGCGTTGAAACCCAGATAAGTTTTGCCGCTGTTTTCCTGTCGTTTCTTATATAATGAAAATTCTTTCCGTTAAGATAAAAAGTTTCGCCTTTTTTAACTGTATATTCTTTGTCACCGTTTACAAGTGTAACACGGCCTTCCAGTACATATCCGAACTCCTCTCCGTCGTTTGGCTGTACTTCAAATGTTTTCATTCCCGGCTCTATTTCAATCATAACCGGCTCCATTTCGTTTTTCTGTGAGTTAGGCACAATCCAATTAACGGTATAGCCTTCTCTCTCGTCTACAAAAAAGTCGTCTGTACTGAAAACGGCCTTTTCGTCACGGTCTTCTTTAAAAAATTCGCCGAGAGTAGTGCCCAAAGCCTCAAGAATATCATAAAGAGTAGCTATTGAAGGTGAAGTAAGGTTTCTTTCAACTTGTGATAAAAAGCCTTTTGTAAGTTCACAACGGCTTGCCAATTCCTCAAGAGTAAGACATTTTTTTAATCTCAGCTGTTTTATTTTATATCCAATATCCATTAAACAGCCCTCCAATCGGATTAGATATACTAAACAAATCAATTATTTTTACTAAACCAAAAACATTATACTATAACTTTTTGCAATTTCAATATCCTTTAAACAATTTATTTAATTTTATTAAACTCATACAATATAAAATACCTTTGAACTTACATGTTTATACAAATTTTGCAAAAAAATACCGACTCTGATATTATACCTATAAATATCCGGCCGGTTTATAAAAATATATATTAAATTTTACATTACTAAACTAATTTTACTTATTTTTAAACTTTATAACCATAGAATAAACATTGTATATACCAACTGCCAAGCCGTACATTGTCATAATTCTTTTAGCTGTTGGTATTGCTGTATTTTTAATAAACATAACTCTTTTTACGGTTTTTCTTACTTTCATTTTATAACCCACTCCCTCCAAAAAATCAAACAATGTATTGAATAACACATTCCGTTCTGATACTATTTATATATAAAGGAGAATGCTTATGATAAAATTAATAGCTTCTGATTTAGACGGAACACTTTTAACAAGCAACAAAGAACTTACACCAAGGCTTAAAAAGTCCCTTGATAAAGCGGCTCAAAACGGTGCTCTGTTTGTTCCTGCAACAGGCAGAACATTGTGTGCAATACCCCAGTATGTTAAAGATATACCTTCTGCAAAATATATAATAACATCTAACGGTGCCTGTGTATATAAAAAAGGCTCCAAAACGCCTATATTTAAAGAATGTCTTATGCCAAAACAGGTGGAAATTGTATACAGCACCGCTTCTAAACTGGATACCGTTATAGAAGTATTTGCAGACGGAATGGCATATATAGGAAAAAGCCATTTTGAGTATTTACAGCAGTTCGGCATAACCGGCCAAAGAGCAAATTATATAAAAACCACACGTACAGTAGTTCCTGACATTTACTCACTTATTAATTCCAATATTGAAAACATAGAAAACATAAACGTTATATTCAACAACATGAGTCTTAGAGAAGAATTCCGTTCAAACATCAAAAATTCCATTGATGCCTTTGTTACTTCTTCTGCAACAGATAATATAGAAGTAAGCTCCTCAAAAGCCGCTAAAGGCAACGCTTTAAAAAATCTCTGCCAAATGCTGGGAATTAAAAACAGTGAAGTTATAGCCTTTGGCGACAGTGAAAACGATATTGACATGCTGGAGTTTGCCGGAACCGGTGTTTTAATGAAAAATGCCGATAACAGCCTTAAAACTCAAGGCCTTATTGTTTCCTCATCCTGCGACGATTATGGTGTTGCCAGAATACTTGAAAATATTTTCTGATAAAAAAATTAAAAACAAAACCACAGCTAAAGAATTTTCTTTTAAACTGTGGTTTTATTATTTTTATTAAAATCCTTCTATGTTTATAACTCTTGTGGCAAAATTTCTGCCCAAAGCCTGACGGCAAATCCTGCCGAACATTTCCGTTTGGTCGCTTACATAAAATTCGTGCTCAGGCTCCCTTTCTTTAAGACGTGCCATGTCATTTTTTAAAAGATAGTCTTTTAAAACAAGAGCTGTTTCATAAGCCGGGTCAACAAGTGTAACATTTGGGCCAACAGCTTTTTTAATACATTCCCTTAAAAGCGGGTAATGTGTACAGCCCATAACAATGGTATCTATATCTTTTGCCGTAAGTTCCGAAATATATTTGTTTGCAGTAAGAAGTGTAATTTCTTCATTCACCCAGCCTTCTTCAGCCAATGGCACAAAAAGCGGGCATGCCTTTGAATACACATGCACTTTGCTGTTATTTTTAAGTATTTCTTTTTCGTAAGCACCACTTCTAATAGTTGCTTCTGTAGCTATAACACCTATATTTTTGTTTATTGTAATTTTTGCCGCTTCTGCCGCTCCGGGCTCAACAACACCAAAAATAGGTATGTCAAATGTGTTTTTAAGCTCATCAAGGCTGTTGGAGCTAACAGTGTTGCAGGCTATAACAACAGCTTTAACATTGCGGCTTAACAAAAAACGTATGTCCTGTTTGGCAAATTTTGTTATTGTCTCTTTTGACTTACTGCCGTAAGGCACTCTTGCTGTATCTCCGAAATAAACTATTGCCTCGTTTGGAAGTTCTTTCATAACACGGCTTGTAACGGTAAGTCCCCCTACGCCGGAATCAAAAATACCTATAGGCCTGTTATCCATTAAATAACCTCCTTACTTTCCGCAGCAGGCAAGTGATATAAGCTCGTCAATAAGCTGGTCTATTGGTTTTCCGGCATTCTCCCAAAGCTTAGGATACATACTTATGGAAGTGAAGCCCGGAAGAGTATTAAGCTCGTTAAATACAACTCTGTTTGTATCTTTTTCAACAAAAAAGTCAACTCTTGCAAGGCCTGAGCCGTCTACAGCCTTAAATACTTTAAGAGCTGTTTTTCTTATTTCCTCTATTACACTTTCGTCAAGCTCGGCAGGTATAACTGTTTTTGACTCGGCATTGTTATATTTAGCATCGTAGTCATAAAACTCAGCGGCTGAGAATATTTCACCTACAGTAGAAGCATCTGCTTTTTCAACACTGCCTAAAACGGCACACTCTACCTCTCTGCCGTCTATAAATTCTTCAACAAGTATTTTTCTGTCGTGTTCGGAAGCTAATTTAAGACCGCTTTCCAGCTCCTGTCTGTTATGTGCTTTTGTAATGCCTACAGAAGAGCCTGCATTTGCCGGTTTAATAAAGCAAGGGTAGCCAAGCTTTTTCTCTATTTTATTTAAA
Source organism: uncultured Clostridia bacterium (assembly GCA_944384255.1). Taxonomy (GTDB): domain Bacteria; phylum Bacillota; class Clostridia; order Lachnospirales; family Anaerotignaceae; genus Neoanaerotignum_A. The sequence continues at coordinate 1,051 of CALWSS010000036.1, read as the reverse complement.
ACTGATTTCTTTTCAAATTCGTCTTTCATAACACAAACAAAATCAGCCTGATTTATTCTTGCATTTTTAGCTATTATTTTTGTATAAACCTTATCCATTGAAACAGCTGAGCTTAAAACACCACAACCAACATAAGGTATCTGAGCAAGCTCCAAAAGTCCCTGAACTGTGCCGTCTTCACCCCATTTGCCGTGAAGAACAGGTATTACAACATCAACCGGTATTACTTTTGCCTTTGTTCCTACAATTTTAATAAGGCCTTTGTGTGTTGCATCAGGACTTAAAACAGCTGGTGTGCCGTATTTTTCCCATTCACCGTTTTTAATGTTTTCTACCGGTCCGTTATATATCATCCACTTGCCTTCTTTTGTAATTCCTACAGGTATAACATAGTATTTTGCCTGACTTATATTTGAAATTATAGTGGAGGCTGAAACTCTTGAAACTTCATGTTCTGATGACTGGCCGCCAAATAATACAACTATCGTTTTTTTATTCAAAGTTATCCCTCTTTCTTTAGCCGGCACGTAAGCCGTTAATATTTTTATTATATTCAATTTACTCATTAATGACAACATAAATAAGGTAAAAACAGCCTTAATTATACCACAAACCGGAAGATAAAAACCAAAAATTTAAATTTATGTATATAAATATTATCTTTTTATAATGCAGAAAAGTTAAGCACAAAAATAAAGGCAGAAACGCAATGTTTCTGCCTTTTAAACATTAATTACTGTTCCATTTGCTTTGCCAAAAATCCAGCCGCTGTCTGTGCAAGTTTCCCCTCAATCTCACCCATTTTCTTGTCCTGTGACAAAAACATTACAGCTCCTATAACATCACCTTCTGAAATTATAGGTGTTATAAGCTGATAGTTGTAACTTTCATCGCTTTCATCATCAAGTACCGGTACAAAATTTCCGTCGCTTCTTTTAGCATTAAGAGTATTTCTTGAGTTAATGCATTCTTCCATGGCATCGCTTATATGTTTTTCAAGGAAATCCTTTTTAGGTCCTCCTGATACGGCTATGATATGGTCTTTATCAAG
>CALWSS010000035.1 GCA_944384255.1 uncultured Clostridia bacterium | reverse complement strand
TTTTTAGTCTTTGTGCTAAAATAAAATATAATGCTTTCTAAAAGGAGATAACTATATATGAAAGAATATTTTATACTTAACAGAAAAAAGTTTTTAAATAAACTTGATAATAACGATTTGGCTATATTATATGCCGGAAAGGCACCTGTAAAACGTGGAGATGAGTTTTATCCGTTTACACCGGACAGAAATTTTTATTACGTAACGGGTATAGACAGAGAAAATTTAATACTTGTTATGGGAAAAACAGAAACAGGCTGTTTTGAAAGGCTTTACATTGAGCCGGATAACGGACAAATGGCACGTTGGGTTGGTGCTAATATTACGGCACAGGAATCGGAAGAAATTAGCGGAATTAAAGATATAAAATATTTATCTGATTTAACTGAGGATTTAAAAAATTTAGCTTCCGGCACAAAACGTCTTTTTTTGGATTTTGAGAGAAAGGACTTAAACATAAAAGAATTAACAGAAGAAATGAGAGGTATTTTCGGCAAAATACCATTTGAAGATTTATTCCCTATATTTGCCAATTTACGTGTTATTAAAGAAAACTGGGAAATTGAGCTAATCCGAAAGGCCGGTGATATAACAAGGCTTGGTATTGAAGAAATGATGAAAAACTCAAAACCGGGTATGGCTGAGTATGAGATAGAGGCTTATTATGACTTTGTTTTAAGAAAAAACGGTGTTAAAGACAAGGCTTTCCAAACAATAGCGGCTTCCGGAATAAACGGCACAGTGCTTCATTACATGAACAACACCAGAAAAACGGAAGAAAACGACCTTATATTAATAGATGCCGGAGCACAGTGGGGTTATTACAGCGGAGATATATCAAGAACGTTCCCTGTAAGCGGCAAATTTACACCTTTGCAGAAAACAGTATACAACATTGTTTTAAAAGGCCAACAGCTTATTATAGACAACATTAAGCCTGGTGTAATGTATCCGGAACTTAACGAGATGCTTAAAGCGTATTATTTTGACGAGCTTAAAAAGCTTGGTCTTGTTAAAACCGAAGATGAAGTGTTTAAATATTATTTCCATGGTGTAAGCCATTTTATTGGTGCTGAAACCCACGATGTAGGCGACAGAAGCCAAAGATTAAAGCCGGGCATGGTTATTAGTGTTGAGCCGGGACTTTATATTCAGGAATGGGGCATAGGCATAAGAATAGAAGACGATGCCCTTGTTACTGAAAGCGGCTGTGAGATACTTACCAAAAATATGATTAAAACAGTTGAAGATATAGAAAGATTTATGGCGGAGAACAAAAATGCCTGATTTTAAGGAAACTGATTTATATTTGCCTGTTAAAAGCTTATTTGAAGACATGGGCTTTACTGTTAGGGCGGAAGTTAAGGACTGTGATTTGTTTGCGGTAAAAGATGACAAAACAGTAGTGGCAGAACTTAAAAAAAGCTTTAATATAACTCTGGTTTATCAGCTTTTAAACAGGCAGACATTTTGTAAAAATGTATATGCCGTTATTCCAAGACCTAAAAAAGGCGCCAAAGATAAAAACTTTAAAAGCATGGTTAAACTGTGTAAAAAATTGGATTTCGGTTTAATAACAGTTGCTTTGGATAGTCCCGTAAATTTTGCAGAAGTTATATTGTCACCAAATGAAATAAGCAATATAACCAATTATAAAAAGAAAACATCAGCCGAAAAAGAGGCTGTTTTAAGAAGCGGAGATTATAATATTGGTGGAAGCAACGGCCAAAAAATAATTACTGCCTATAGAGAAAAATCCCTTGAGCTTTTGTGCCTTATTAGTGTTTTTGGGCTGGTTAGCGGTGCCAAACTGCATGAAATGGGATATGAAAAAAGTGTATATTCAATTTTATATAAAAACTATTACAAGTGGTTTGAAAAAGCAGGAAAGGGCATATATGGTATTTCCGAGACCGGTAAAAATGCCATTTGTGATGAAAAATACAAAAAGATTGTAGAGTTTTACATGAATAAATTTAATAATCAGAAAAAATAAAGGAGCCTTAGGGCTCTTTTATTTTATATTTGCTTTTAAAATATACTGAATTTTACTTTAGAATACAAAATTAAATTTCAGTCTGTATATAAATAGACTTCTGTTGATGAATCAATTAAAGAGCCTTCTTTTGGAAACTGGTTTATAACTGTTTTGCCGGTGCCTAAAACTTGGTATTTTATGCCCATGGATGAAATCTCTTTTTCGGTTTCTTCAATATTTTGAGATATATAATTTTTTATTGTTCTGCCTTCTGCTTTATCTTCAACATAATAAGAAGGCTCTATTCCCAAATACTCTATAGATTTTTCCATAATGTTTTTAAAAACCGGTGCGGCTGTTGTTACTCCGTCGGCATATGTTTGAGGTTTATCAATTACAACAATAGCGGCTAAAGACGGTTTTTCGGCAGGAAGAAAACCGGCAAAAGTTATTGTATACATATCTTCGCTTCGGTTGCCCTGCTCACCTGTACCGGACTTTCCGGCTATGTTGTAGCCGTCAATTTTGGCTTTTTTGCCTGTGCCTGAATCAACAACAGTTACCATATATTTTTTTACAAGCTCACAGGAGCTTTCTGAAAGTACATAACGACGGATTTTCGGTTTGTTTTCTTTAACGGTATTGCCGTTTTCGTCTATAACGGCTGAAACAACATAAGGCCGCATAAGCTTTCCTCCGTTGGCTATTGAGCAAAGAGCTGTTAATGACTGAAGTGCCGTGGCATTAAAAGATTGGCCGAAAGAACTGGTTGCAAGCTCTACAGGGCCTAATTCTTCTTTTGAATATATAAGATTTGAGGCGCTTTCTTCAAAAGGAAGGTCAATGCCGGTTTTTTCACCGAAGCCGAAACTTTTTTGATAATCATAAAATGTATCACGACCCATTTTATCAACAATGTCCATCATAGCACAGTTGCAGGAGTTGGATATGGCTTCTTCCAGTGTTTCGGTAAAGTGTCCTGTTCTTCTTATACAGTGAATTTTTCTGTCTTCTACCTGCTTAAAACCGGCACAGTAAAAAGTTGTACTGTCTGTTATATTGCTTTCGTCAAGAGCGGCACCTGTTAAAAGAGGCTTAAATATAGAGCCAGGTTCAAATGTAGAGCTTATATTGTAGTTTTTCCACATAAGACTTAAATAATCCGACTGTTCTTGAGGTGTTAAAGTGTTATATTCTTCTTTTGTTATATTAACCGGCTCGGAAGGATTGTTTAAATCAAAATCATAAGAATCTGCCATAGCCAAAATTTCGCCTGTAATGGGATTCATCATTATAACGGAAGAACACTGACAGGGAAACATTTCCATTGCTTCTTTAACTCCTTCAGAAGCTATTTTCTGTAAATTTATATCTATGGTTGAAACAACAGTGTATCCGTTTTCAGGAGGAATGGTTACTGTTTGATATGATGAATTATTTACTTGCTTAAATGAACGTCCGTCTTTGCCTGTTAAATAATAATTGTATGTGTTTTCAATGCCGTATAAACTGCCGCCGTGGCTGAAACCTATTACTTTAGAGCCTTGGTCGTTATAGGGATAAAACCGTTTTTGTTTTTCCTCTATGTATACACCTTTTAGATTTAGCGAACGTATTTTTTCGGCCGTCTGACTGTCTATTGATTTGGCTATAACCTCATAATAAGGGCTGTATTTTAAAGAACCGCCACTGTTAAGTGATAAATATTCATTAAGTTCATTAACGGGTACAGATAAAATACTGCTCAAACTGGAGAGAGTTTTTTGTGTTTCATCACTTTTTGAAGCAGAGTTAAGCTCCAAAAGTGTCTGGGGTTCAAGTATAATATTGTATACAGGTATGCTTTTAGAAAGTACATTGTAGTTTCTGTCGAGTATTTCACCACGTTTTGCCGCAAGGGTTACATCGTACCCGTTTATCTGCTGATTTATGGCCATTTGGGTATATTCCTTGCCATAGCAGATTTTTAAATATAATATTCTTATGGCAAGACAGAAAAACGCTGAAAAAAATACTGCAAATACAAAGTATAATTTATTTTTCATAACATCCTCCTAAAAATTACAAATGTAGTATTTATGAAATATTACAACTGTAATAATAAAAAGTCAATATATCTGTTTTGTTGACAGAGAGTATAAAAGTGATATAATAAAAATATTACATGTGTAGGAGATGATTTTGTGTCCGAAAATATTAAAATTTCAGAAGCTGAGTATGAAATAATGAAAGTAATTTGGAGTTCTTATCCTATAAGCACAAATGAAGTTGTTTTAAAATTTAAAGATAAAAACCAATGGAGTCCCAGAACAATTCAAACACTTCTTTCAAGACTTGTTAAAAAAGGAGCCATTGGCTTTACTAAAAGAAGCCGTGAGTTTGTTTATACACCGCTTATTAATGAAAACGATTACATAAACGAGGAAAGCGAAAGCTTTTTAAATAAGTTTTATAACGGCACAATTAATTCTATGGTTATGAATTTTATTGAAAACGATAAATTAAGCCATGATGACATTGAGGAATTGAAAAAAATTCTTAATAACCATGATTTAAACGGGGGAGATTAATGAGTTTATTTATAGCCGGTTTTATTAAAAGTACTGTTTTTGTGTCTGTATTTATTGTTTTTCTCATTGCAATTAAAGGCATTTTTAAAAACAAGATTAATTTTAACTGGAATTTTAAAATGTGGTATGTGCTGTTGTTTTTAATGGCTGTGCCGCTGTTTCCGGCAGACTTTATTCATTTGCCTTTTATAAATGGATTTGGCTCGGTTTCAACAGTAAATGAATTTTACATCACTCAAGGCACAGTATCAGGTGCTACGGAAGCGGAAAATGCTTTGGTTAAAGATATTTATATATCTGTAAATAAAATATTTACTGAGGATTTTTACAATATTTTAGGTATTATTTATTTAACAGGTGTAGTTGTACTGGTATTTATAACAGTTAAAAATTATATAAAAATAAGGAACATACTGAAATTTTCTTTTGAGCCTGATAAGAATATAAAAGAAATATTTAATAAAAGTCTTTATGATTTGGGTATAAAAAACAAAAGAATTAAGCTTGTTATTTCAGACAGTGTAAAAAGTCCGTTTTTAACAGGATTAATAAACCCGGTTGTGGTATTTCCTTTCTCTTACGGCTGTCTTGAGTATGATGAAATAAGATATATAATGCTTCATGAAATCGGCCACTTTAAAAACAGAGATATTTTAAATTGTTTTGTTCTTTGTTTTTATCAGATTATATACTGGTTTAATCCTATTGTTTATTTTGGGCTGAAAGAAATGAAATCCGAAATGGAAATAAGGTGTGACAGGCTTGTTGTTGAAAAAATAGGCATTGAAAAAGCCAAAAACTATGGTCTGACTATTATAAAATCAGCACAAAAGGGTGTTTTTGAGCCACGCATAAGGACTTATGCCGCTTTTGGTGCCAACAACAGCCTTTTAAAAAGGCGTATAGAAAGCATTGCATGTATTTCTTACGAAAAAAGCAAGAATAAATTAAAAAGCATCGCTGTATTTCTGCTTGTGTTCGCTATTGGAATTTGCCAAATGCCATTTGCATGTAATGCCTACGGTTTTAATGATTACTTCAAAACAGGCAATGAGAAAATTGTTGCTGAGGATTTATCAGCATTTTTTAAAGACTCACCCGGTTGTTTTGTGCTTTATACTCCAAAGGAAGATATATTTTATGTGTATAATGATGATTATGCCAAAAAGCGTATTTCACCAAACTCCACATATAAAATCTACAGTGCAGTTATAGCCCTTGAAGAAGGCATTATAACACCGGACAATTCATTTATGAAATGGGACGGAAAAGACAATCCTTTTGATTCATGGAATATGGACCAAGATATTAAAAGCGCCATGGAAAATTCCGTAAACTGGTATTTTAATTCATTAAATGAAAAAATTGGTGCAGATAAGACAAAGGAATATTTAAAACTTATTAACTACGGAAATGAGGATATAAGCGGAAACAGTGATTTTTATCTTGAGTCATCACTTAAAATTTCAGCTATAGAGCAGACAAAAGTTTTAAGCAATCTATTTAACGGTGTGTATGGTTTTGATAAAGAAAATATAAATGCCGTTAAAGATGCCATAACTGTTGATAAAAATAACGAAGCTGTTTTATACGGCAAAACAGGAACAGGAAATATTAACGGAAAAAATGTAAACGGCTCTTTTGTGGGCTGTGTGGAAAAAGGTGAAAAGGAATACTTTTTTGCAGTTAATTTATATTCATCAGACGGCGCCACAGGTGCCAAAGCTTATAATAAGGCATTGGAAATATTAAATTATATGGGTATTTATTAAACCAAAAAACACGTATGAAATATACAGCATGCGTGTTTTTTTATTTAGCAAAAGTAATTGACTTTTAAATACTACAGATGTAATATATTTAATATGACAAATGTAATATTTGGGGGCATGATATGCTTTTGAAAAAACTTTTTAAAAACAGAATATCAGTTTTGGTACTTGTTTCAGCTGTGATGTTTGCAGTAGTTACAGTTAGGCTTTATTGGGTACAGATTTTAAACGGACAAGAATATGAACAAAGTGCATCGGCAACTGTAATAAGGAGCATAAGCACTTCTTCCCCAAGAGGTACTATTTACGACAGGTATGGAAGGGTTTTGGCACAAGACAAGATTATGTATAATGCAGTAATTGACTTAAGCACTGAAAAAAGCGGCAGTATTGAAGAAGTGGAAAGCCTTTTAAATGTGCTTGACCATTACGACATAGATTATAATGCATATGAATTTCCTATTATTAAAACAGAAAACGGCTTTGAGTTTAATTTTTCATCTAAAGAAGCTGAAAAAACTTGGAAAAATGATTTGGGCTTGGATGAGGATATTTCGGATTATACAGCCGAAGAAACTTATAATTATTTGAAGGAATATTTTGAGGTTTCTGACGGTATGAGTAGTGAAAATGAAAAAAATATAATTGATTTAATGTGCCGTATAAGGCTTCAAAGGTATAAAAAATATCAGTCAGTAGTTGTAGCGGAAAATATAAGCGACGGGTTTATAGCTTATATTGAGGAGAACAGCCGGTATTATCCGGGTGTTTTTGTGGAACAGAGCTGGTACAGGTATTATCCATACGGAGAATGTATGGCACACATACTGGGGTATACGGGAAATATAAATTCTGATGAGCTAAAAGAGTATGAACAGTACGGCTATATTTCTGAGGATGTTATAGGCAAAAGCGGCATTGAAAAGACTTATGAGCTGGAACTTAGAGGTACAGCCGGAAAAGAAATTATTGAAGTGGATGCTTACGGCAGGCGTGTAAGCCAAAAGATAGCTCTTAAGGCTCAAAAGGGAAACGATGTTTATCTTACTATTGATGCCCAGCTTCAAAAGGATGTATACAATGCCCTTAACGAAAACCTGAAAAATGTTTTGTTCGACAATATTTCTTCCGGCAGTGTAACTGTAAAAGATATTATTATTTCTATGGCTGAAAATAATATTTTAAACCCTGATGAGCTTTTAAATTCCAAAAGCGGTGTCCAGCTTAAAATAGGCAATGTTTTAAGAGAAAACGGCATAAACAGTGAAAATACTGATAATGCCGGTGAAATAATAGCCATGGAAATTAAAAACGGCGGTATTAGCATTAAAGAATTTACAAAGTGTCTTATTGAGCAGGAAATAATAACTCTTACCAATGAAGAAATAGAAGCCTTTAATAACAACACTTTTTCGGTTCAAGATATAATTAAATATAAGATAAAAAGCAATGAAATAGGCATAAACAATATAAATATGGACCCATGCACAGGCTGTGCCGTTGTTGAGGATGTAAACACAGGCAAAATACTTGCTTTGGTTTCTTTCCCGTCTTATGACAATAACAAACTGGCAAATGATTTTGACAGTGATTATTATTCAAGCCTTTTGAGAGATAAAACGTCACCGCTTATTAACAGAGCCACTATGGAAAGAAAGGCACCGGGTTCTGTTTTTAAAATGCTCTCGGCCATAGCAGGCCTTGAAGAAGACGTTATAAACGAAGATTCAATTATATACGACAGAGGGGTATTTAAAGATGCCGGTGTGCCTTATGCCAACTGCCTTATATATACAAATTACGGCATAACCCATGGCGCTGTTGATGTTAAAAAGGCTATTGAAGTGTCGTGCAATTATTATTTTTACGAAATGTCTTTAAGACTTGGCAAAACAAATGATGCACAAGAGAATGAAGCCATAAAAACACTTAACAGATATATGGAAAAGTTCGGTTTAAATGATTATTCAGGTGTGGAAATAGAAGAATATAAGCCACAAATGGCTTCTCCTGAGGCAAAAGAGAATTTTGTAAATACTTACTACGATAATCCGTCTGAAAGTGCTGTAAAGTGGAATGACGGAGATACCATAAGAACGGCTATAGGCCAGTCTTACAACAACTATTCGGCAGTTAATGTGGCAAAATATATATCGGCTTTGGCCAATGGAAAGTATCTATATAAATCAACTCTTGTTGAAGGCATAAGCAGTAATGGTGTTTTTAATGAAAATAAGCCTTCTGCCGAGGACGAACTGGGATTTTCTCAGGAAAACATAAACATTGTTCATGAAGGCATGCTTCAGGTTACAACAGGCAGTCAGGGAACACTAAGAAATTATTTTGCCGATTTTCCTGTAGAAACAGCGGCTAAACCCGGTACAGCCGAGGAAAACAAAAACAGACCGTCACATTCATGGTTTGCCGGTTTTGCACCCTATAACGACCCACAAATAGCTGTTGTTGTGCTGGTGCCTTTTGGTGAAGGCTCGTCAGCTCCTGCCATTAAAACGGCAAAAGACGCCATACTTGAGTATATGGGATGTAATATAACATACCATAACGGAGGTATTTTTGAAAATAAATTAGCGGAGTGGTGATATGAAAAAATACTTTATTATTTCATTTTTGGCTGTGTTGGTGTTTTTAATAATTCTGCTTGTACATTGGAACAAATATGAAAGAACAAAAAGCCTTGATATTGTTTCCAATGAATTAACAAGTGCAAAAAGCAGTGAGAAAGACTCTGACACTTTGGATAATATAAGAAAACTGTATGAAGAATTTCAGAATAATAAGCATATTTCACAGGATGCAGAAAGTGATTTTTATAACTCTGAGTTTTACAAAGAATTTGTTAATTATCTATCGGATAAAGAAAGCGTTAATGAAGATATAGCATATATTGCCTCTAAAATAAGTTATAAAACAAGTTATAAGACAAGTTATAAAACAAGCATTATTGATTTAAAAAGCAAAACAGAAAGCTTTAATTTTAATAATAAAAAATATAATATACGCTTTATTTGCTATACTGCCGATTATTATGTTAAAAACCTTACAGATTCATCTATGAGCAATAAAAACATATATGTTCAAATATATAACGACAGTGAGTTTTATTTTTATACACTTTGCCAAAGAGAGAATAATTATTTGAATGACTTTAAAGTTATTGAGTATAACGGAAATATCTATATAGTTGTTTTAGGCTCAAACGGAGCATATTACCCCGGCTCAGCTTTTATAGGCTCTCTTATATGGAACGGTGAAAAAATATACAAAACGGAGCTTCTTAATTTGTCGGAAAATGACGATATATTATTTTTTAAAGAAAATAACAGTAATGTGTGGTATACTGAAAAAAACAAAAGCTGTCATATAAATGATTTTAATTGGTACAATTCTTTTTATTACAGCAGTGAAATCACAAATAAATTTGTGTTTTACGGCAGAGATGACTATGCTTACGTTGTAAGGTACAACAACACTGATAATGAGTTTACAGACCTTACTTTTGTAACGGCTGAGTTTGAGGGAAATAATATTATTCTCTCATCTGAAAGCTTTGAAGGACTTAAAACAACAATTAAGCTTGTATTTGAAAACGGTAAATATATAACATAACTTTAGGGAGGAGATACAACATGAAAAAGTTAATTGCGGCAATATCTGCCTTTGCTTTATGCTTAAGTATGCCAATAGTATCTTTTGCAGGCACATACAGCGATGTACCAACTGACCACTGGGCATACAGCCAGATACAAAAGGCTACTGAAGAAGGATTTATGAGTGGTATGGGTGACGGAACATTCGGCTTAGGAGAGAAAGTTACAAAAGCTCAGTTTGTATCAATGGTAGTGAGGCTTTTTGGCTGGAATAAAATTGATTATCAGTTCAGTTCAATAAACGATAATCAGGATAAATCTCAATGGTATTACAGTGATGTTGAAACGGCGGCATATAACGGAGCTATAGAAAGCGGCGGGTATTTTAACCCAAACTCAAACATAACCCGTGAGGAAATGGCCGTTATACTTATAAAAGCTTTGGGCTATGATTATTTGGCTCAGGATGCACAAAGAGAAAGCCTGCCATTTAACGATGTTGCAAACAACAAAGGCTATATAGCCTTAGCCTATAACTTCGGCATTATTAGCGGAAGAAGTGAAAATACATTTGACCCGTCCGGACAGGCCTCAAGGGAAGAAGCGGCGGCTATGATGGTACGCTGTTTTGAAAAATTAAATATGCCGACGGATTTTGTTCATGGATTTTATGCCTTTTCGTCATACAGCCAAAAAGATATGGCGTCTTTAATGGACGCAGTTTCTTTTGGCTGGAGCAGAATGGAATACACCAATGAAAACGGTGTTGTACTTGATACTTTGTCTAAAAACGGCAATGAATGGGTTGTGCCGCAAGGGTATGAGGACATAGTTACATATCTTAAAGAAAATAATGTAAAGACACATCTTAATGTATACATGTCAAATGGTGAAAGTGCAATGTGTGAAAAAATACTTAATAATGCTCAAAACCGCTCAGCGGCTGTTGATGCAATTATGGAGGAGCTTTCACTTACATATAAAAACCTCGGCTATAATCCTTATGACGGTGTAACAATAGACTTTGAAAACCTTAAAGGAAGCGAAATAAAGCAGAACTTTAATGCTTTCCTTTCTGATTTAAACTCAAAACTTGATGCACAGGGGAAAACTCTGTATGTTGCTGTTCAGCCGGCACTTAAAAGCGGAGCATACTTTGACGGATATGACTTTAAAACAATAGCTGATACTGCCGATAAAATTATATTAATGGCTTACGACTATTACCCTAAAACAATTTCAAGTGATGTTATGCAAAGCGGTTTTACAACTACTCCTGTAACACCGTTTGACGAGGTTTATTATGGAATTAAGACTTTATGCGACAGCGTAGCAGACAAAAACAAAATTGTTCTGGGTCTTAGCATTGACAATGTAGGCTGGAAAGTTGAAAACGGCGTAATTGTTAATTCAACAGGTATGAGTCTTGACCAGAATACAATTATAAATGATATAAAAAGCGGAGCAGAAGTTAAGTATTCCGAAAAATATAAAAGTCCGTATCTTAATATAACTGACGGAAGCGGAAATACAGTTATTTGGTTTGAAAATGCCCAAAGCATAAAAGACAAAATACAGCTTGCTAAAATGTTCGGCATAAACGGTGTTTCAGTATGGCGTTTAGGCATTATACCACAGGATAGCTCAACCGGTATGGATATATGGAGTGAAATAAATAAGTAATAAAAAGAAATATTAAAAAAGTGGCCCTATATAAATTGATATATAGGGCCGTTTTTGCTGTTATTTATATTAGTTTGAATCTTAAAGTTCAGATATGTCTTTTACAAGCTCATCAATTTCAGCATCTGTTGTAGCCCAGCTTGTGCAAAAACGCACGGTACTGTGGTTTTCGTCAACTCTTCCTTCATATTCGTAAAAATATTTTTTGCCTAATTTTTCAAGGTCGCTGTCTTTCATTGTTACAAACTGCTGATTTGTAGGGCTGTCACTGGCAAGAGGTATGCCTTTTTCTTTAAAAGCTTTTTTAATTCTTAAAGCCTGTTCTACAGCCTTTTTACCTATTTCAAAATACAGTCCGTCTTTAAACATTTCGTTAAACTGTATTCCTAAAAGCCAGCCTTTAGCCAGCATAGCTCCTTTTTGCTTCATATAATGCCTAAAGCATGTTTTAAGGTCGTTATTTGTTATAAAAACAGCTTCGCCAAATAGAAGGCCGCATTTTGTACCGCCTATAAAGAAAACATCAGAAAGGGCAGCTATGTCTTCTATTGTAACATCGTTGTTTTCTCCCGATAAACCATAGCTTAATCTTGCACCGTCTATAAAAACATAAAGGCCATGTTTGCGGCATACATTGCTTATTTCCGTAAGCTCTTTTTTACTGTAGAGTGTTCCCAGTTCTGTTGGGAATGATATGTATACAAGTTTTGGCTCCGTTATATGTTCCTGAACAACACTTGTTTCGTAATCAACGGCTATTTTTTCTATTTCGGAAGCTTTTATTTTGCCGTCTTCTCCCGGTGCAGTTAATATTTTAAAGCCGCAGTTTTCAACAGCGCCTGTTTCGTGTACATTAATGTGTCCGCTTTCAACACAAACTGCACTTTGATAAGGTCGTAAAGCGGCTGATATAACAAGAAGGTTTGTTTGAGTTCCGCCTACAATAAAATGCACATCGGCATCAGGTGAGGCACAGGCTTTTTTTATGTTTTCGGCAGCCTCTTTACAGTGCTCATCAAGACCGTAGCCCGGGTTTGCCTCGGTATTAAACTTACAAAGAGCCTTTAATATGTTTTCGTGAGCTCCGAAGCAGTAGTCGTTGTTAAGCCTTATCATTATAATCTCTCCTTTTAATGTAGTTAATAATTAAATGATATAACGTAATAATTACTCCGTCAACTTAAAGAGGAATTATATTTGATATTAATAAATAGAATTGAAATAACCCTTATTTTCAGGTGGTAAGTATGGAAAGATTCTGTGAGTTTAAAAAGAAGGAAGTAATTAATATATGTGACGGAATGAAAGTGGGGTACGTTTATGATTTGGAGATAGATACAAGAACAGGCAGAATTTGCAGTATTATTATACCGGTAGGCAACAGATGTTTAAGCTTTTTATGTGTAAACAGCGTTTATGTTATTCCATGGGAAAAAATAGTACGTATAGGCGATGACATAATACTTATAGATGTATGCCTATCTAATTATGAAAGGGATTGTTAAAAAGAGCGGTTGTTTTAAAGCCGCTCTTAAAGGCGTAATTATGTTTAATACTTAATTTTTATATTAATTTTAGTGTTTTGAAAGTAAAATGCTATGTTTTTGTTGTATTAATGAAAATAAATTGCTATAAAATGTATTATTTTATTGACAAAAAGTGATATTTAATTATATTATAATTCATTAGAGTATTGTATTTTTGTTTTACAATAACAAATTTATTAATAAATTTTCTGTTGACTTAAGGCATGTTATATAGCCATTGGGAGGTTAAATTATATGAAATGCCCTTTTTGCAATAACGAAGACACCAAAGTTATAGATTCAAGAAGCCAAGACGATAATACTACTATAAGGCGCAGAAGATACTGTGAAAAATGCGGAAAAAGATTTACTACTTATGAGAGAATAGACACTATTCCTATGACGGTTATTAAAAGCAACGGCACAAGGGAAACTTTTGATAAAAACAAACTTATAAGTGGTATTATGAAAAGCTGCAATAAACGGCCTATAACTGCAAAACAAATTCAGGATATAGCTGATGATGTGGAAAATGCTGTAATGAGCTCTATGGATAAAGAAATAGAAAGCAAAGAAATAGGCAGTATGGTAATGGACAGGCTTAAAGATATAGACGAGGTGGCTTATGTAAGGTTTGCTTCTGTATACAGACAGTTTAAGGACATTAATACATTTATGGAAGAACTTAATAAAATAATGGACGAGAAGAAAAAAGAAAAATAAAAAAACAGCATGGAATTATTTACAAAAAAGTTAATTCCGTGCTGTTTTTAATTTAATTTTCTTCTTTTTTCATTTGGTTAACCATGTTTTCATCAGGGGTGATGTAAACAGTGCTGTTTGTTTCGTAAATTACCATTCCGGGTTTAGCTCCGGACGGTTTTTTGACAAATTTTTTAAGTGTGTAGTCAACAGGTACGTTTGTACTGTTTTTTGCTTTACTGAAATAAGCTGACAGGTTGGCAGCTTCAAGAAGTGTTTTATCCGGAACTTTTCCTGCACCGTTTGTAAATATAATAACATGTGAGCCAGGTATATTTTTTGTGTGAAGCCAAATATCGCTGCCTTTTGCAGTTTTAAGTGTAAGCTCATCATTTTGTGTGTTGCTTTTGCCTACAAGAATATCAAATCCGTCAGATGAAATAAAATGATATGGCTTTGACTTTTTAACCTTTACGCCTTTGTTTTTGTTGGTGTTTTTGTTTTTCATAAAGCCTTGGCTAACAAGCTCGGCTTTTATTTCGTTTAAGTCGGCTTCATCCGTAGCAGAGTCGATATAAGACAAAACACTTTCAAGATATGAAAGTTCATCGTCGTTTTGTTTCTTCTGAATTTCAATGGCAGCAAGTGTTCTTTTGGCTTTATTATATTTATTGTAGTATTTCTGGGCATTTTCTGAAGGAGTAAGGTTTTCATCAAGAGTAATTTCTATTTCCGGCATTTTTTCATCATAGTAATTAACTGCTTTAAATTTTTTCATACCTTTTTCAATGGCAAATATATTTGCTGTTATAAGCTCACCTTTAAGACGCCATAAATCCATATTTTCGGTATCTTTAATTGTTTTAAGCTGTATATCCTTCTTTTTGGCACATCGCTCAATATTGTTAAGCACAATACGACGCATATCATGGGCTTTTTGCTGAATATGGTAAGCATTGTCTTTTGAGTAATAAAACTCCTCAAGAAGCTGGCTTATAGAATTATATTTCTTTTTTTCAAACCCTGTAAACTGTTTTGATTCAAAAGGGAAAAATTCTATAACTTTATTTGTATTTGGCTCAAGAATAATTTCAGGAGAGAATCCTCCGTTTTTGATATTTAAAATTATGTTACTGAAAGAATCAAAAAGTTTTTTAAGTTCTTCTTCCGAAATCTGTGCTGTATAGTCATCTCCGTTTATACCGGCATCAAAAGCTATTTCGTTTGCTGCAACTGGGCTTATACCGGTATAGGTTTTATATATAAACTGCTGTACTTTTACGCCTTCATTACTATAGAACTTGTTTTTAAATGTTTCATAATTCAGTTCAAGAGGGTTTAATTTGTTTTGAGAAGGCGGAAGGGCATAAGTTTTGCCCGGAAGGACTTCTCTTACAGAGCTGGTTTCGTGTGTTATATGTTTTATGGAATCCAGTATTTTTCCGTTTTCATCTGCAAGTATAATATTGGAGTGTTTGCCCATTATCTCTATAATCAGGCTGCGTTCTACCATATCACCCATTTCGTTCATTGCTTCAAGCTGTATTTTGGCTATTCTCTCAAGGCCAAACTGGGATATATTAATAATTCGGCTTCCGGCTATATGCTTTCTTAAAACCATACAGAACATAGGCGCTGCAGCCGGATTTTCACGCTGTACAGTTGTAATATGCATTCTCGGGTGGCTTGGATTTGCCGAAAGAAGAAGTTTATAGACCTGTGAATTATTTCTTACGGAAATTACTATTTCATCTTTAAGCGGCTGATAAATTTTGTCCATTCTGCCGCCTTTAAGCATAGAGCTTAGCTCATAAACAATATTTGATACGGTTATACCGTCCAGTGCCATAATAAAAACCTCCTTATGTCTGTATTTATACAGGGCATAAATTTTTTTAATATCTCTTGATTATATTACTTGAATTGATTTATAATCAAGTATATATGACTAAAAAAGGACTGAATAATTATGATAAAAAGCATGACAGGCTTTGGAAAAGGTGAAAATGAGGCCGAAGGCCGTAAATTCACAGTTGAAATAAAGTCTGTAAACCACAGGTACAACGATATAAACATAAGACTGCCAAGGTTTATGATTAGTCTTGAAGATAAAATAAGAAAGCATCTTATGCAGAAAATATCCAGAGGCAAAACAGATGTTTATATTAATTTTGAAACTTTTTCACAGCAGGATATTTCAGTTAAGCTTAACGAACAGCTGGCAGAGGCTGTTGTTGAAAAACTGAATTACCTTCAATCAACTTATGGTCTTAAAAGCGATAATACTCTTGACCTTGTTTCAAGATTTCCTGAAGTGCTTACAACAGAAAATATTGAAGAAAACGAAGAAATAATGTATGATATACTTTTACCGGCTCTCGACGGCGCTTTGGAGCAGTTTACAGCTATGCGTGAAAGAGAAGGCGCTGCATTAAAAGCAGACATACTTAAAAAATGTGCTGTTTTAAGAGAGTTAACCGGTAAAATAGAAGAAAAGGCCGCTGTTGTTCCGGAAGAATACAGACAGAAGCTTAAAAACAGAATAGACGAGCTTTTAGGCGATGTGCCTGTTGATGAACAGAGAATAAGCCAAGAAGTGCTTTTATTTGCCGACAGGTGCTGTATAGATGAAGAAATAACACGTCTTTACAGCCATATTTCACAGCTTGAGGAAATACTTGAAAGCGACGGGCCTGTTGGACGTAAACTGGATTTCCTTGTTCAGGAGCTTAACCGTGAGGCTAATACATCGGCTTCTAAGTCCGGTGATTTATATATTACCCAAGCAGCCATTGATTTAAAGAGTGAAATAGAAAAGATACGTGAGCAAATTCAAAACATTGAATAATGATTGAATAAGGAGCTTTTAAATTGGAAAGTAATTTTGTAGGTATTGGTTTTAAAAGCCTTATTAATTCAAACAGAATAATAGCAGTTGTAAGTCCAGACTCGGCACCTGTTAAAAGAATAATTTCCGATGCAAGGGCAAACAGCATGCTTATTGATGCTACATACGGCAGAAAAACAAGAAGCGTTATTATTATGGACAGCGGACATGTGGTTTTGAGCCTTATAGGCACCGATACAATAGGTGCAAGGCTTGCTGCACCAAAAGATTGTGAGGAACAAAAGCAATGATTGAAAAAGGAACTCTTATTATAATTTCAGGGCCTTCCGGTTCTGGTAAAGGCACTGTAGTTGAAAAGCTTATAAATACTGCTTCTTATGCTCTTTCAATTTCAGCCACAACACGACACCCAAGGGATTACGAAAAAGAAGGGGTGCATTATTTCTTTAAATCAGTTGATGAGTTTAAAGAGATGATAGAAAACAATAAACTTCTTGAATGGGCTGAATTTTGCGGTAATTATTACGGTACCCCAAAAGAATATGTTATGGGTAAGCTTAATGAGGGCAAAAATGTAATTCTTGAAATAGAGGTTCAGGGAGCTGCACGGGTTAAAAAGATATTCCCTGAAGCCGTAACTGTTTTCTTAATTCCGCCGGATAAAGAAGAACTCAGAAAAAGACTTACAGGCCGTGGAACAGAAGACAGCGAAACTATAGAAAAGAGAATACAGCGGGCTTCAGAAGAAATTGAGCTTTTGCCTAATTACGACTATGTTGTTATTAATGATGAGATTGAAAATGCCGTTGAACGCATAAACTGCATAGTTAAGGCAAGTAAATTTGAAAGCCACAGATACATAGAAAAAATTAAAGACTTTAAATAAAAAGTTTGAGGAGAGATTAAAATGTTAAGACCATCATACACAGACCTTTTAAGCGTTATTAATAAAGAAGGCGACGATACTTCAGTTACAGCCAGCAGATACTCAATAGTTATTGCTGCCTCAAAAAGAGCAAGACAGCTGGTAGACCATGCTGAGCCGCTTGTTAGTGTTACAAAAGACAACAAGCCGGTTTCTATAGCGGTTAATGAGCTTTATCAGGGAAAACTTAGAATAGTTGAAGACGGAGATATTGTTTGTGGTGAAAACTATCATCCGGAAGAGCAAACTGAAGAAGCTCCTGAGCAGGAAACAGCTGCTTTGGAAAATTCTGAAGAAAATGAACAAAATGATGAAAACAATGAAAATGAGGAATAATTAAATTACAGGCTGTATTTTCAAGACAAGTTATATAAGCTTGAAAATACGGCTTTTAAATTATTACGGCATTAAAAGGAGGCGCTTTTGTGGCTCTTTACGCCAGCGTTATTTTAGACAATCCAAGTCCTGATATAGATAGGATATTTGACTATGAAATACCGTTTGAGTTTTTAAACATTATTGCGGCAGGGTGCAGAGTAAAAGTGCCTTTTGGGCCTAAAAACCATATCGTAGGCGGTTACTGCCTTGATATAAAAGAAAACAGCGATGTTCCGGAAGAAAAAATAAAAATGATTCATTCCATTGTGGATAACGAACCTTTAATAAGCTCAAAAATGATAGAGCTTGCTTACTGGATGAAGGAAAAATATTTCTGCACATTATCACAATGCTTAAATGTAATTCTGCCTGCCGGAGCAAATCTTAAATTTAAAAATCTTACAAAGGCTGTTTTTTTGAATGTTGAAAAAGAAAAAGCCTATGAATTTTTGAAAAATTTAGAAAAAAATAAAAGAAATGCTTCTCAGATTAAGGCTCTTAAATATGTTATTGAAAATAACGGCTGCAAAATAACGGAAATTTTAATAAATGCTAAAATAAGCCGTTCTCCTGTTGATACACTGATTAAAAACGGCATACTTATTTTAGGCGAAAAACAGAAAGAACATAAATTTGAAAATATAGCAATTTATGATAAAACAGATAAGCCTAATCTTAATGACGAACAGATAAATGCCGTAAATACTGTATTAAAAAGCGGCAATGAAAAGCCTTTTCTGCTTTTTGGAATAACAGGAAGCGGAAAAACAGAGGTATACTTAAGCATTATTGAAGAAATTATAAAAAACGGCAGGCAGGCAATAGTTCTTGTGCCGGAAATATCCCTTACTCCTCTTATAGTAGGACGTTTTAAAAAGCGTTTTGGCGATAAAGCCGCTGTTACCCACAGTAAAATGAGTGACGGTGAAAGATATGAAGTTTGGAGCAAAGCAAAAAACGGTGAAATTTCAATAGTTATAGGCCCAAGAAGTGCTGTTTTTATGCCATTTAAAAATTTAGGCATAATTATAATAGATGAGGAACACGAAAGCTCTTATATTTCAGAAACTTCACCTAAATACAGTGCCTGTGAGGTGGCAGAGAAAATATGCAGTGTAAACAGGGCTAAATTGCTTTTGGGCTCAGCAACTCCGCTTATAGATAGTTTTTTAAAGGCACAAAAAGGCCAATACAGGCTTTTAAAGCTTACTGAAAGAGCAGGAAACGGTGCTTTGCCAAAAACGGAAATTGTAGATATGCGTCGAGAGCTTGAAGAAGGCAACAGAACGGTTTTCAGCAGAAAATTGTACTATGCCATTAAAGAAAAGCTTGACAAACATGAGCAGATTATGCTTTTCTTAAACAGACGGGGTTACTCTACTTTTGTTTCATGCAGAAAATGCGGTCATGTAATGATGTGCCCTAACTGCTCTGTCAGTTACAGGTATCATTATAAGGGTAATTATCTTATGTGCCATTACTGCGGAAAAAAAGAAAGAGTTCCTATTGTCTGTCCACAATGTGGTTCAAAATACATAAAATATTTTGGAACAGGCACACAAAAAATTGAAGATGAAGTTAAAAGAATGTTTCCTCAGGCAAGAGTATTGAGAATGGATTTTGACACCGTTTTGAAAAAAGGCAGTCACAGAGCCATTTTAAATGCATTTGCAAATGGTGAGGCTGATATTCTTATAGGCACACAAATGATAGCAAAAGGCCACGACTTTCCTAATGTTACATTAGTTGGCATTATGGCAGCCGATGTATCTCTTAATGTGGGTGATTACAGAGGCAGTGAAGTTACATTTGAGCTTATAACCCAAGCTGCCGGTCGTGCCGGAAGAAGTGCATCTAAAGGCAATGTTATTATTCAGACATACCAAAGTGAACATTATGCCATTGAATGTGCTGCAAAGCAGGACTACGAATCTTTTTTTAAAAAAGAGTGTGCATTAAGAAAAACAATGGGATATCCGCCGTTTTCTTTTGTTTATACTTTACTTTTCAGTGGTAAAGACGAAAATAAAGTAAATGAAAAAATAACTGGTTTCAACTGTATTGTTATGGAAAATAAATATATTTTTGAAAGCAGTGGTATTAAAATAAATATAATCGGTCCGACTGAGGCTGTTATTTACAAAATAAAAAACGAATACAGAATGACATTATCTGTAAAATGCAGCAATGAGTCCGCTTTAAGGGA
>CALWSS010000034.1 GCA_944384255.1 uncultured Clostridia bacterium | reverse complement strand
TTTCAAATGCCCAGCGGGCAAACTTAATAACTACATAATCTCCGTCTGGTACATATTTATCAAGTGTTCCGTATTTTCCACAAGGGATATCCTTAAGTGTAAGGCCTGTTGCCAGCATAGCCGAAACGAGGGCAATAGGGAAGCCTGTAGCCTTTGAGGCAAGAGCTGATGAACGAGATGTACGTGGATTGATTTCTATTACTACTATACGGTCTGTAACTGGGTCGTGGGCAAACTGTACGTTTGTACCGCCTATAACCTGAACGGATTCTACTATTTTATAAGCCTGTTCCTGAAGACGTTTCTGGCATTCTTGGGAAATAGTAAGCATAGGGGCAGAGCAGAAAGAGTCACCTGTATGAACACCAAGAGGGTCGATATTTTCTATAAAGCAGACGGTAATCATGTTGTTGTCGGCATCACGGACAATCTCCAGTTCTAATTCTTCCCAGCCCAGAATTGATTCTTCAACAAGCACCTGACCTACAAGGCTTGCCTGTATACCACGGGCACAGACTGTTTTTAATTCTTCTTTATTATAAACAAGACCGCCGCCGGCGCCGCCCATTGTATAAGCCGGACGGAGTACAACAGGGTAGCCCAGCTTGTCTGCTATATCAAGGGCTTCTTCTACTGAGTAAGCAACTTCACTTCTCGCCATTTCTATGCCTAAGGCATTCATTGATTTTTTAAACTCAATTCTGTCTTCGCCTCGCTCTATGGCATCTACCTGAACACCTATAACTTTTACGTTGTATTTATCAAGTATGCCTTCTTTTGCAAGCTCAGCACAGAGGTTTAAGCCTGACTGGCCGCCAAGGTTAGGAAGCAGGGCATCAGGGCGTTCCTTAGCAATAATCTGTTCCAGTCTTTCTACATTTAAAGGTTCAATATAAGTTACGTCAGCTGTTTCAGGGTCTGTCATTATTGTTGCCGGGTTTGAGTTTACAAGGACTATTTCATAACCAAGTTTACGAAGTGCCTTGCAGGCCTGTGTGCCGGAATAGTCAAACTCGCAGGCTTGGCCTATTATAATAGGGCCTGAGCCGATTATAAGTACTTTTTTAATATCTGTTCTTTTTGGCATAAGCAATTCTCCCTTAAAAAACTATATAATGCAAACATATACTACATGTTTACATTATATAAAATAATTAACAAAAATAAAAGCCATATAAAAACTTATATGGCAAATATTATTTTATATGTAAATATCAATATCCATATTTTTAAATGAAAGAAGTGTATCCTTAAAACAGCCAAGGAAGCATTTTATAATAGAGGCTTTTGATTTATCCGGCACATAAACACAGTATGTAACTCTGTTTGGCACATCAAAGGCAAGAGAGCAGATTTTAACTTTGTTATCTCGTGCCAAGCCGCAGGCCACACTTTTAGGCGCTATTGTCCAGTTGTTGTTTTTTGTAACAAAAAACTCAAGCTGACTCATTATTTCAAGCTGAAGCTGAGGCAGTGCCTTTGCTCCAAATGCTTCTTTATGCCATTTATCAAACTCATTAAACCAGTCTATATAAATTTCGTTTTTTACATCAAGCATATTTAATTCAATAATATCAGGATAGTTTGAGTTCTGCGGGCATATAAAGACCATAGGCTCTGAAAAAGCCGGATAAGTAACGGTTTTTTTGGACTCCCTGCGGCTTAATATAAAGCCTAAGTCCGTTAAGCCGTTTTCCATGCTTTCGTAAACGGAGTCGGTTGCCATGTCCTGTATTTCAAGTACAACATCGGGCATTTTTATAAGAAAGTTTTCGTAGGCCGGTGTAAGAAGGTATGTGCCCATGCTGTTAAAAGACGAAACACGGAGTTTGGATGTTTTATCGGTTTTGCCTATTTCCATCATTTCATCTATTATTTTTTGGTATTTAATAGCCAGTTCAAGAAATTTTCGGCCGTCATCTGTTAAATGTATGCCTCTTACGCCTTTGCCACGGACAAAAAGGGCACAGCCGACTTTTTTTTCAAGTGTTTTAATTTTTGTGCTCAGTGATGACTGGCTTATAAAAAGCTTTTCAGCTGCTTTTGATATACTGCCGTATTCACATATAGTTAGGAATGCCTCAATTTCTGCGTTTGTCATTTTTCTATCCTCTTTTTTCTGTCTTATATTATGCAAATATATTGAATCAATTAAATATTATATATGAAATTATTGTATTTTACAATTATTTCCCACAGTGCTACAATGTAGCCGTTGAAAGGGGGATGATTGACATGAACATTTTAAATTCACATGTTTTAAACGGTTTTTCAGGCGGTGCTGTATCCGTACCTAAATTTCCTGCTGTTGATTCACAAAAGGCTTTGCCTATATTGGCAGTATGTGCCGGTCAGACAATATGGGGTTTTAGTTATATATTTACTAAAATTGCCATGGCATCGGCTTCTCCCGATGTACTGCTTTCAATTAGGTTTATAATAGCCTTTGCTTTAATGAATATTATGTGCCTTACAGGCAAGTATAAAATATCTTTAAAAGGCAAAAAGCTCCGCTCCCTTTTAATTCTTGGTGTTATGGAGCCGTTATACTTTTATTTTGAAAGTTACGGCATATTATATACAAATGCTACATTTTCAGGAGTAATACTGGCAGTTGTGCCGGTTGTTTCAATACTTCTGGCAATTTTGTTTTTAAAGGAATACCCTACAAAACGACAGGCCCTCTTCTGTCTTCTCCCTATTGTAGGCGTAATTATTATAACAATATCAGGAAGCGCACTTGGTGTTGTAAGTCCTATTGGGGTATTCCTGCTTTTATGCACATGCCTCACTTCGGCGGCATACAAAATAGTTAACCGTAAGTCAGCTGAGGAGTTCAGTGCTTTTGAAAGAACATACATTGTTCTGCTTGTATCAAGTGTTGTATTTACTGTTTCGGCGCTTAAGTCTGTAAACGGCAACATACACGAGTATATAAAACCGATATTTAACCCGGAGTTTATTATTCCTGTTGCAATTTTAAGCATATTCTGTTCTGTTATGGCTAATGTATTTGTAAATTATGCCGCAGGAAAGCTTTCTGTAGCTACCCTCGCCACATTTGGAACACTGACAACTGTTTGGTCACTGTTTGCTGGTGTTGTGTTCTTGGGTGAGCCTATAACTGTTATGTCATTTATTGGCTCGGTTATAATTTTAATCGGTATTTGGCAGGTTACAAAAGCTAAGCCAGTAAATGAATAAATATGTATTTATTGACATGAAATGAAATAAATTTTATAATTAAATATACGGTATT
This sequence comes from uncultured Clostridia bacterium, assembly GCA_944384255.1. Taxonomy (GTDB): domain Bacteria; phylum Bacillota; class Clostridia; order Lachnospirales; family Anaerotignaceae; genus Neoanaerotignum_A. The sequence continues at coordinate 5,563 of CALWSS010000034.1, read as the reverse complement.
TCAGCGGACGATAGGTATTACCGTCCGTTTTTTTATAGTTTATTTTAAGCTTTTATGTTTACAAACGGGAGGGACGTAAAATGAAAGTAGTTGTACTGGAGCCTTTGGGAATAAGCCAAGAAGAAGAGAAAAAAGCTTCTGAAAACATTGTTAAACAGGGACATGAGGTTATTTTTAACCGTAAAAGACCAAGTGACGAAAACGAGGTTGCTTCTGTTGCCGGTGATGCCGATGTGGTTATAATAGCCAACATGCCTTTTAAGAAAAATTATATTGAAAAATGTGCTAATATGAAGTTTCTTTCAGTGGCTTTTGCCGGTGTTGACCATGTGGATATAGATTTTTGCAGGGAAAAAGGCATTGTTGTTTCAAATGCCGCCGGCTATTCCGTAAATGCAGTTACAGAGCTTGCTTTCGGTCTTGCCATTTCCGTACTTCGCAATATTCCTAAGTGTGACGAAAGAGCAAAAAACGGCGGTACAAAAGACGGCCTTGTTGGAACAGAGCTTTTTGGCAAAAATTTCGGAGTAATAGGAACAGGTGCCATTGGAAGCCGTGTATGTACTGTTGCCAAGGCTTTCGGCTGTAATGTATATGCTTACAGCAGAACAGAAAAAGAAGAAGTTAAAAATCAGGGAGTTATTTACACCAGCCTTGAGGAAATCTGCAAAAACTGCGACATTATTTCACTTCATGTGCCTTATAACAAAAACACGGATAAGCTTATATCAGCTGATTTAATTAATAAAATGAAGAAAAATGCCATACTTATAAATACAGCAAGAGGCGGAGTTATTGACTCTCAGGCACTTGCCGATGCTCTTAACGAAGGCAGAATTGCCGGCGCCGGTATAGATGTGCTTGAAACAGAGCCGCCTTTTGATTTAAACCACCCGTTAATTAAAGCTAAAAACACAGTTATTACACCTCATGCCGCATTTGCATCTAAAGAGGCATTATTTATAAGGGCACAAATGGTATTTGACAATATAGATTTCTGGCAGAAAGGTGAGCCGAGAAATTTGTGTTCATAATAAAATAAGTTATAGAAATAAAAAATAAAAACGGATTGTTTGGTTTTTAATAAATTGAACAATCCGTTTTTTTGATGTTTGTTAATAGAAAATTTCAACTTCGGCAGGACGGGAGAAGTTTTTCTCAAGGGCTGCTGTGTGTGAAAGATAGCCTTCGTCAGTATAGTATTTTGCACCTTTAGGACATTTTTTAACACAGGCGCCGCATTTAATGCAGATTCCTTTTCCTATGTATTCTTTGCAGTTAAGGGGGTCTATGGAGCCCATTGGACAGAGCTTTGCACAAAGGCCGCAGTTATCACATTTGTCGTTTGTAAGAGGACGTACTTTAAGTATTTGAACAGGATTTCCGTCAAGTCCTCGTGGTGTATAGTAAGGGCCTATTGGGTTATTGCCTTTTACAAAAACAGGAACATCGCCTAAAGAGCTGGATTTAATTTTTTCTGCTGCTTTTTGGGCAAGAAAAGAAGCTTTTTCCATATCTTCGCTGTTTGGGCGGCCTTTTGCCAATGTATATGAAAATGCATGAGCACCTACAAAGGCTCCGGCAGCTATTGGCTTAAAGCCGTCATCCGTCATTATGTTTCTAAGCTCCATAAGTGCATCGTCATAGTTTCTGTTGCCGAAAAGCACAACAGGTATGCCTATGGCACCGTTTCCTTTAATTGAGTTTAAGTATTTTAAAAGTACGTTAGGCACTCTGCCGGCATAAACCGGTGTACCCAAAACAACAATATCGTCACAGGTAAATTCTTTAGGTATTAAGCGGTTTTTAGGCTGTGTAAAATTAAATGTTTCCATTTCGTAGCCTGTTGCTGCGGCAATATCGGCACTTATGGCAGTAACTACTTTTTCTGTTGTGCCGGTTCCGCTGAAAAACATGGCCCATACTTTTTTACCCATATATAATCCCTCATTTCTGTTAAATTTTATGTAAATACAGTATATACTCCGGCTGAAAATAAATCAAGAAAATGAAAAATCAGTCAAAATATTTGTATGGGTACATTATAATGAATTTTTTCTGCTAATATAGAATTTTTTTCATTGTCATGGTAGTATTTTACTCATCAAAAAGTATTGGAGGCGACAGAATTGAAAAAAATAGATTTACATTCTCATGTGGGAAATTTTGCCGGCTGGGCCGGAATTGAAAGCAATATAGACAGCATAATTAAAAATATGGATACTTACGAAATTGAGCTGACAGTGCTTTGCAGTGCCAATGAAAAAACAAATGATGATACATTAAAAGCTTTTGAAAAGTATCCGGAGAGGATATTTCCGGCAGTTTATTTAAACCCACTTGACGGTGAAAAATGTATTGATAATTTAAAATATTATGTTGAAGAAAAAGGCTTTAAAGGTATAAAAATGAACCCTCTTAAAAATGCCTTTGTAGCTGATGACACTATTGTTGACCCTATTATGGAAAAGGCCGAAGAATACGGTATTCCGGTATTTATTCACAGCGGACATCCGCCTTATTCACTGCCATGGAGCATAGCTCTTTTGGCCGAAAGACACCCCAATGTTAAAACCGTTATGATTCACATGGGCCACGGCCACGGAGTATATATTGATGCTGCTCTTAAAATGGCAAGAAGGCACAGCAATATTTATCTTGAAATGAGCGGTATGCCTATGGGATGCAAAATAAAAGAAGCTTACGAAACCGTAGGAAAAGACAGAATAATGTTTGGCATAGACTCACCTTTTCATCATCCTACAGTTGAAATGCAGAAGGTTATAACAAGCGGACTTGACCAAAAAGGCATAGAGGATGTTTTTTATAATAATGCTGTAAAATTTTTAGGCATAAATTTATAATTGTTACCATACAATTATAAATTTTATTAAACTTTTTTTGTGTTTTTAGTATTATGTACAGTACAAGTTTAAGAGGTGACAACATGGAAAAATTCACTGTAAAAGAAATTACAAAATCAGCGGCTATGGCGGCAATAGTTTTTATTCTTACTTATACATTTAAAATACCTTTTGCCGACGGATATACTCATTTGGGCGACTGTGCCATACTTACAGGTGTTTTGGTTTTAGGCAGAAAAAAAGGAGCTTTATCAGGGGGAATAGGTGCTGCAATGGCGGACTTAATAGGCGGCTACCCTCAGTGGATAATACCTACTTTTATAATTAAGTTTTTAATGGCTTTTGTTATGGGGCTTATTATTGAAAAATACATGCCAAAAGCAAAATTTAACTATGTTTTAGGTGCTGTAAGCGGCGGTATATTACAGATAATAGGCTATACATCGGTAAAAATAATATATTACGGTTTTGCTCAGGCTATGGTTATGACACCTACGCTTTTAATACAGACAGGCGCCGGAATTATAATTACATTTGTTTTTGTTTCTCTTTTAAAGGGCAGCGGAATGATTGACAGAGTTAAAGCTATGTAAATTTACTTTATCCCACGAAAATAACGTGGGATTTTTTGTATTTTTTGTTTATTATAAGCACATTTGTCCGTGAGAAATGGAATTTACTGCGGTTTTTGTTATTTATTATGTTTTAAGCAGTGTTTTTACAGTGTGTTTTATATAGTTTTGCTCTCATAAGGGCAGCTTTTTTAAGTTATCTAAACATTGACGGGACAATTAATATGCTTTATTATAAATTTAAAGAAAAATACGTTAAACCGGTATTTACACAGGAGGAATAGACATGAACTGCATTATTACTGTTTTGGGTAAAGACAAAGTAGGCATTATAGCTAAGGTCTGCATTTATCTTTCCGAAAAAGGAGTAAACATATTGGATATATCTCAGACAATAGTTAAGGGATATTTCAGCATGCTTATGATTACTGATATTGAAAAATGCACAGTAACTTTTGAGGAGCTTGCTGCAGGACTTAAAAAAGTAGCTGAAGAGCTTAATGTTGAAATTAGGATACAGCAGGAAGCTATATTCGACTGCATGCACAGAATTTAATTTTGCCATTACTCAATAACGGGAGGAAGTCCTAAATGATTTCAAGAGGAGAAATTCAGGAAACTAATTCTATGATTCAGCACATGAATCTTGATGTTCGTACCATTACTATGGGCATAAGCCTGCTTGACTGTGCTGATTCTGATATTAATAGATTTAATGAGAAAATATATAACAAAATAACAACTAAGGCAAAAGACCTTGTTAAAGTAGGAAAGCAGCTTGAATTAGAGTTAGGTATTCCTATTGTAAACAAAAGAATATCAGTTACACCTATTGCCATTGCAGCAGCAGGCTGCAACACAGACAGCTATGTTTCAGTTGCTAAAACACTGGACAGAGCTGCCAAAGATGTAGGTGTTAACTTTTTAGGCGGTTTTTCAGCCCTTGTACATAAAGGCTGCACACCAAGCGACAGAGTGCTTATTGACTCCATACCTCAGGCACTGGCTGAAACTGACTTTGTATGCTCATCTGTAAATGTCGGTACATCAAGAAACGGCATTGACATGGATGTTGTTAAAAGAATGGGTCAGGTTATAAAAGAAGCGGCTGAGCTTACAAAAGACAACGGCTGTCTTGGCTGTGCCAAGCTTGTGGTATTCTGCAATGCTGTAGAGGATAATCCTTTTATGGCTGGTGCTTTCCACGGTGTAGGTGAAAAGGACTGTGTTATTAATGTAGGCGTTAGCGGTCCGGGTGTTGTTAAAAAAGCTCTTGAGGAAGTAAGAGGAGCAGACTTTGAAACACTTTGTGAAACTATAAAGAAAACAGCTTTTAAAATTACTCGTGTTGGTCAGCTTGTGGCTCAGGAAGCATCTAAAAGGCTTAATACACCTTTTGGAATTATAGACCTTTCACTTGCCCCAACTCCTGCCATTGGTGATTCTATAGCCGAAATTTTCCAGGAAATGGGTCTTCAGGAAGCAGGAGCACCGGGAACAACTGCTGCCCTTGCTATGCTTAATGATAATGTTAAAAAAGGCGGCGTTATGGCCAGCTCTTATGTAGGCGGTTTAAGCGGTGCTTTTATACCTGTTAGTGAAGATAACGGCATGATTGAAGCTGCACGCCTTGGTGCCCTTACACTTGAAAAACTTGAGGCTATGACTTGTGTTTGCTCTGTAGGTCTTGACATGATAGCTATACCGGGAGATACTTCTGCTGAAACAATTTCCGGTATTATAGCTGACGAAGCTGCCATAGGCATGGTAAACAGCAAAACAACAGCCGTAAGGCTTATACCTGTAATTGGTAAAGGCGTTGGCGAAACTGTAGAGTTTGGCGGTCTTTTAGGTTATGCACCTATTATGCCTGTTAACAGCTACAGCTGTAAGGCATTTATAGACAGAGGCGGAAGAATACCTGCACCTATACACAGCTTTAAGAACTAAAAATACATACAAAACAGTATTCTGTTGATATTTATGAATATGCATACTATTACAATAAAGTGTAGCTGTTAAATTAATTGCATATTAAAAGGAGGCGGAAATATGTTTGATATTGAAAACGGCGGTAAAGACTATAAGGCTCAAAAAGCCGAGTTTTTAGGCAAATGGCTTTGGGTT
>CALWSS010000033.1 GCA_944384255.1 uncultured Clostridia bacterium | reverse complement strand
TGCCCCATCTATTAAATATGTAACTGTTACACTCTGATTTGGAACATCACAATAAGCTCTTAATGTAACATTGCCTTTTAAACCGCTGGCACCATTGAGTTTTACAAAAGAAGGTGCACTCTGTTCTAAAGATTTAACAAGTGTTGGATTATCAGCTGTAGCTTTGTCATAAGCAGCTTTTACTGTGCTGTTGCCGTTTAATGAATACATAAAACCGCCTAAATTATTGTCAAAATGAAGTATAGCCTTAACTTGTGGGTATACCATGTTAATTGTTCCGTAAAGCTCTGTCAAACGGTTTGCAGCAAATGCCGATAAATCTTCTCCACCGCTTGAAGAAGCATATCCGCTGCCTGATTCAGTTACAATTATAGGTTTATTGTATTTAACTGCAATATCTGCTGCATGTTCAAGATTTTTAACAGCATCGGCATACTGACCAAGACCAAAGTACATGTCATTGGCATCCCCTGCTGAACTCATATTATTTGCAAACTGGTATTTGTTCATATATAACGAAGCACCAACCCAATCGACAAGTGAAGCGTCTGGGAAGAAGCTTTCCATATCTTCGCCCCATGGTGAAGCATAGCTTGGTGAAAAAACAAGAGCAACATTAGGCGCTTTGCTTCTTGCCATATTAGCTATATGTGCATAAGCTGTTTTAAAATCAGCCGGAGTTGTTTTGTTAGTCCAAACATTCATTTCTCCGCCTATTCTTAAAAATACAGGGCCTTTAAGTGTAGCTAAATATGAAAGTGTTTCATTTATTTCTCCGTCAAGGCTGCCGCTGTTTACCTGAGAAACTGTTCCGCCCTCACTTGGGAAATTCAAATTAATTAATATAGCCCTGCTACCGTTATCAAACTCGTCTATCTTCCAAGCATAGTCCTGAGCCGAATTTTGTCCGCTTCCAAGCTCTACATAAAACGAAATAATTGAGCAATCATTTAAACTGCTTTCTGCTGCCTCTGTATAGCATCTTCCGTATAATGTACCGCTTTTAGGTTCATTTTTAGCCCCATAATACGGTGCTGGGTTTGATGAAACAGTATACACTTCAGCTTTTGGGTCTATTTTTCTAATTCTTTCTTTTGCCATAATTACGGCATCTGTAAAATTAAGATATGTACCTGTATCAATTACACCTTGCAAAGCTTCTTTAGCCTGCTGCATTTTACCCATGCCTTCATAAATAGAATAGTTGTTGTAATAAACATTATATCTGACTCCAGCCGTGTCAGTATCCATAGGAAGCCCTGAATAATAATTAAGCAGTGCTTCGCCTGTTGATACCATAGCATTTTTATCCCCTGACTGCTGTGCCTGCTGGAATGCTTGCAGATATGGCCAGTAACCTGCCGGATGAGCACCATAGACTGCTGCTGTGCCTAAAAGTGAAAAACTAATAGCTAACACAGCTGCTCTTTTGACAAATAATTTCATATTAATTCCCCCTTAAATATTTTATTAAACATACATTTAATATGTTTAATAAGAAATTACAGCAAATTCATAACTAAACATTCCGTAAGCTGTTTTTATATAATTTAAACAGATTTATTCTGTTTCAGTACTTGCCGAAACATCTTCAACTTCAATGTCTATAATTCTTGTAATATCAAAAAGCCATTGTGAAAACTCATCCTGTGAAGCAGTGTTTGATAAATCATCATTTATAATAAAATATCCTGTAGCCGAAACTATATTGTTTTCTCCCGGAACAAATGTTACACAAGCTGAGTATCCACCATCATAGATATAAAAATATAAGCTATATTCATTAGTACTTTGGCTGATAAAGCTTTCACTTTTTGTCAATATACTTGTAGATGCTACAGCATAAGCACCTTCCATAGCGTTTATTCTTGAAGGAAATGATAAAACAATACGGGTTCTTGCCTCAGATAAAATCTCATCAGGCAAATTAGTTTCTTCACCTGTGGCTCCTAAAAAAATTCTGTCTATTTCTTCCGGTGTAACTGTTACTTTATAAACAGCTTTCGGCACAGAGTAGTCATTTTTTCCAATCTCTTTAATAATATTGTTCATATCCGGAGAAGCTGAAAGAAGTGCAATATAATCATCACATTCAGCCATTTTATCCATACATTCAACTATATTTAAACCTTTTTGATAATAATCCCCTTCCGAAACAGAATTAACTGTACAGCCCACAGATACAAAAACTAAAGCTAAAGGTAAAATTAAAGTAATAATACGTTTTTTCAAATCTTTGCCTCCTCTTAAATACTTCCTACATTATAGCTAAATCAATACACATTTATAAGCATTTATTCATATTTTTTATTATATACTCCTTATAAAGTAAATTCAATATATACATAATATAAACAAGAATCCTTCAATTTAAGTGATTATTTTCACAAATTAATCACATTAAAATAATAAAAAAATAGCCTTGTTTAAGTATTCCTCAAAAACAAGACTATATATGTATCAAAGTATTCCTATATCTTTCATTATGCTTCTTAATTTTTCTTCTTGCTTGTCATTAATAGGCAAAAATGGCGGTTTAACAAACTCGTTTATATCAATACCACGTATATTAAGTGCCCTTTTCATTGTAGGTATAAAAGGCTTATTTATGGCATAAATCTCCATGGCTTTATCTATTATTTTTTGGCCGTTAGCTATGCCCTCTGCATCTCCGGTATTTACTGCTTTTACCCATTTTGAGAAAATATCAGGTATAAGGTTTGACAAACCGCCTATAACACCGGCACCGCCTGAAAGTGCTACATAAGCAAAATTTTCATCAAAGCCATTGTATATTTCAAAATCTGGATATTCCGGCAGAATATTATTAATTAAATCACGTGTATGAGAAACAAGAGCAGTTGTATCTTTAATACCTTTAAGGTTATTATGCTTCTTTAAAAGCCTTAAAACCACATCATAATTAATTTGGTGGCCTGTTATATCAGGATAGTTGTAAAGGTAAATATCACCTTTTATACCTTCACAAACCAAGTCATAATAATACTCAATGCTCTCATCGGAAAGCTGGAAGTAATAAGGAGATATAATCATAACTCCGTCAGCGCCTTTTTCAATAGCGTAGTTGCCAAGCTCTATTGTTTCTTCGGCTATCATACGGCTTGTACCAATTAAAAGTCTTGTTCTGCCTTTGCAGTAAGAAGTTGAAATGTCAATAAGCCTTTTAATTTCATCCATTGTCATTTCAAAAAATTCGCCTGTGCTTCCCATAACAACAATTCCGTCTATGCCGCCGGAAATTAAATGGTCATACAGTTTGCAGCAGCCTTTTTCGTCAACATTGCCGTTGTTATCAAAAACAGTAACAGCCGGCGTTAGATACTGTGCCTTCATTATTTATACCCCCTTGTTTTTAAACACGGATAGAAAAATACAGGAAACACCAACAAGGTATTTCCTGTTTTATAACCGTTATAACTTCATATAGCTTTTTTATAACTTTTTTATAACTTTTTTATAACTTTTTTACTTCTTCATGTTATTTAAGGCGTTTTTAGCGGCATTTTGCTCTGCTTCTTTTTTGCTTTTGCCGAAGCCGGAACCAAGCTTTTGCCCATGATGAGAAACCTCTGCTTCAAAGAGCTTTCCATGGTCAGGACCTGTTTCCTTTACAATGGCGTAGCAAACAGGTTCCTTACTGCTTTTTTGTATTTCCTCCTGAAGCCTTGTTTTATAATCCATAAGCATAAAGCTTCCCCTGACAGAATCAATTACATTTTGCATAAGTCCCATTACGTACTTCTGAGCACAGTCAATGCCGCCATCTATTAAAACAGCACCAATAACAGCCTCAAAAGCATCTGCAAGTATACTTTCTCTGTTTCTGCCGCCTGTAAGCTCTTCACCCTTGCCTAAAAACAGATAATCACCTAAATGAATATCATGCGCTTTTTTAGCAAGAGAACCCTCACAAACTACACTGGCACGAAGCTTTGTAAGCTCGCCTTCCGGCAGTTCCGGGTACTTTTCATATATATAAGAGCTAACAAAAAATTCCAGTACAGCATCTCCCAAAAACTCAAGACGCTCGTTGTATTCAAACTTTCCAAGTTTATGCTCGTTAGCATATGAGCTGTGAGTTAATGCAAGAGAAAGGATACTTTTATCTTTAAAACTATAGCCAATTATACTTTCAAATTCTGTCAGTTGATTGTTCATAAATTATTCCACCGCCGCTTTAATATATTCCATAGCGTCGCCTACGGTTTTGATTTTTTCTACCTGCTCGTTATCAAATTCAATATTGAACTCTTCTTCAAGAGCAGAAATTATCTGGAATAAATCAAGAGAATCTGCGCCAAGATCAGCAAATGCTGTTTCCTCTGTAATCTCAGACTCAGAAATTCCTAACTGTTCAGCGATTATTGAAATAACCTGCGCTTTATCCATAACAATACACCCTCCAAAAAAATAAAATTGATATAAATTACTAATACATTATAGCTGTTCTTCTATTTTTAATACAATATCTTTTTCAACAAAAATTTCACACTGTTTTATGGCATTTTTTATGCCTTTTGCCTTAGAACTTCCATGAGCCTTGACAACAAGGGATTTTAAACCTAAAAACGGAGCTCCGCCGACTTCTTCTGAGTCAAACCTTTTTTTGATGTTTTTAAAAGGTTTTAATAAAAATGCTGCCGGTATCTTATATAATCCTGCTGTAATTTCGTCTTTTATAATGCTTATAAGAGCAACACTCAAGCCTTCTGCAAATTTAAGTACTGTATTTCCTGCAAAACCATCACATACCAGAACATCTGCTTTCTGAAAAGGTATGTCCCTTGGCTCTACATTGCCAATAAAATTAAGCTCTGAGCCTTCTAAAAGCTCATAAGTCTCTTTAGTAAGTGCATTGCCCTTTTCTTTCTCAGCACCTATGTTTATAAGGCCCACAGTTGGGTTACTAACACCCATTACATGCTCTACATATACAGAAGCCATTTTTGCAAACTGCAAAAGATAAGTGCTTTTACAGTCAACATTAGCTCCACTGTCTAAAAGAAATGTAAAGCCGCTGACTGTAGGCAGGCATGTACCAAGAGCCGGGCGCTCTATGCCTTTAATCCTGCCTATAATAAAAGTTCCGCCTGTTAAAACGGCGCCTGTGCTTCCTGCTGAAACAAAAGCCGAAGCCTCACCGTTTTTAACCAAATTAAGTCCTACAACAATAGATGAATCTTTCTTTCGTCTTATGGCGTTTGTTGGAGATTCCTCTGTTGATATAACCTCCGTGGCGTTTTTAACTGAAATTTTTGACTTATCAAATGTATACTTTGCAAGTTCCTTTTCAACTGTTTCCTGTGGTCCCACAAGTATAATATTTGACCCGAACTCATTGACTGCCTCAACGGCGCCTTTAACTATTTCAAAAGGAGCATTATCGCCGCCCATGGCGTCTACAGCTATTTTAACATTATCCATAAATTATATACTCCTGAAATAAAAATTATAAAAAAGACAGCATCAAGATTAACAAAATCTTAAAGCTGCCTTCCTGATGTTTAGATTATTCAACGTCTAAAACTACCTGCTTGTTGTAAGAGCCACAGTTCTTGCAAACTTTGTGAGGTACCATTAATTCTCCGCACTTGCTGCATGCTACTAATGTAGGAGTAGCGATTTTCCAGCTCTGTGCCTTTCTTCTATCTCTTCTTGCTTTTGATACTTTTCCCTTTGGTACAGCCATTTCTACACCTCCTCATCACACTTGAATAGAGAACGCAGACTTTCAAACTTAGGATTTATATAAGAAGTATCGCAGTTACACTCACCTTCGTTTAAATCCTTTCCGCATACAGGACAAAGACCTTTACAGTCTTCTCTGCAAACAACCTTCATAGGAAGGCTGAATAAAATGCTTCTTCTAACAACAGAGGAAAGCTCAATTATACTTCCATTAAAAGTTTCTGCTTCTTCTTCATTGCCTGTATTAGTATAAATTTCATCAATGTCAAATAAAAGTTCATACTCAACATCTTTAAGGCACCTGCTGCAGCTTAAAAGCACATTAACAGAACCTTTAGCCTTAAGATTAAACTTTCCGTCAACATTGGTAACTGTTCCTTCAACCTTTACAGGCGAGAGAAACTTGTTTATATTGGGCTTATACTCGTCTGATGATAAATCTTTTGAAATATCAAAAGTAACACTTTGACCCTTTTTCATTAAAATTTCAGAAATATCAACAAACACAATATCACCCCGAAAGTCACACTTTTATCATTATATACAATGACAATAAATTTGTCAAATATTTTTTAGATTTTATAGCAAAAAATACATAAATTATACAGCCGGAGAAAAATATCCTCCGGCCGGTTTTAATTAAGCCTGAGCTTCAACTATTTCTTTTGTGTCTCTTGCTATAACAAGTTCTTCGTTTGTAGGTATTACATATACCTGTACTCTTGACTGTTTTGTTGTAATTTCAACAGCCTGTCCTCTAAGTGAGTTCTTGTAGCTGTCAAGTTCAATACCTAAATAGCCAAGGTAGTTGCAGATAAGCTGTCTTGTAGGACCGCTGTTTTCACCAAGACCTGCTGTAAATACAATAGCGTCAACACCGTTCATTGTAGCTACATACTCACCGATAGTTTTTGCTACTCTATATGCAAAAGTTTCAAGGGCAAGAGCTGCTCTCTTGTTGCCTTCATTTTCTGCTTCTTCAATATCTCTAAAGTCGCTTGATACACCTGAGATACCGTAAACGCCTGATTCTTTATTAAGTATTCTGTCCATTTCATCAATAGAAAGATTTTCTTTTTTCATAATGAAAAGAACTGCTGCTGCATCAATGCTGCCGCTTCTTGTACCCATTGCAATACCGTCAAGTGGTGTAAAGCCCATTGATGTATCTATTGAAATACCGCCCTGAACAGCTGTTACACTGCCGCCGTTTCCAAGGTGGCATGTAATGATTTTTGTATTCTCAATAGGAATATCCATCATTTTAGCACATTCCTGAGAAACATATTTGTGGCTTGTTCCGTGGAAACCGTATTTTCTTACTTTGTATTTTTCATAATATTTATAAGGTATAGCGTAAAGATAAGCTTTTTCAGGCATTGTCTGATGGAAAGCTGTATCAAATACAGCAACCTGAGGAACACCTGGCATAAGTTTTTCGCAAACTTCGATACCTGTAAGGTTAGCTGGGTTGTGAAGAGGAGCTAACTCAATATATTTTGTAATATAGTCTTTTACTTCTGGTGTAATAAGAACTGATTTAGAGAAATGATCTCCACCATGAGCAACACGGTGACCAACAGCATCAATTTCTTTCATGTCTTTAATTACGCCATGTTCCGGATCAACAAGTGCTTCAAGAACAGCCTTGATAGCATCGTTATGGTCTTTTAAAGGAGCCTCTGAAACATATTTGTCTTTACCTGTAGCCTCATGTTTAAGTCTTCCGTCAATACCAATTCTTTCGCAAAGACCTTTAGCAAGTAAAGTCTCTGTATCCATATCAATAAGCTGATATTTTAATGATGAGCTTCCGCAGTTAATAACAAGAACCTTCATTTTATTTTCTCCTATTCTAATTTCTTTTATAAGTATTTATCAGATAATCTGTGCTTCAAAAGCTGTCATGGCAATAACAGCAACTATATCGTTTGCATAGCAGCCTCTTGAAAGGTCGTTAACAGGTTTAGCAAGGCCCTGGATAATTGGTCCGAAAGCTTCTGCACCTGCAAATCTCTGAACAAGTTTATAACCAATGTTACCTGCATCAATGTCAGGGAATACAAGTACGTTTGCTTTGCCGGCAACTTCGCTGCCAGGAGCCTTCTGAGCACCTACTGAAGGAACAATAGCACTGTCGAGCTGAAGCTCACCGTCAAGTTTTACATCAGGACGAAGTTCATGAGCTATTTTTGTAGCTTCAACAACTTTGTCTACATCAGGATGAGAAGCTGAACCCTTTGTTGAGTGGCTTAACATAGCAACTCTTGCTTCACCGTCGCAGAATGCTTTATAGCTGTCAGCTGTTGTAACAGCGATTTCAGCAAGCTGCTGTGGGTCAGGCTGCTGGTTAAGTGTACAGTCAGCAAACATAAGAATACCGTCATCGCCAAATTCTTTCTTATCGCAGCACATTACAAAGAATGTAGAAGCTGTTTTGATGCCAGGTTTTGTTTTGATAATCTGAAGAGCCGGACGCATAACATCAGCTGTAGCATGCATAGCACCTGAAACCATACCGTCTGCAACGCCCATTTTAACAAGCATAACACCAAAGTAAAGAGGGTCTTCAAGAGTCTTTTTAGCCTGTTCAGGTGTTAAGCCTTTGCTCTTTCTGATTTCGCATAAAAGATTAACCATCTCATCATATCTGTCATAGTTTTTAGGATCAATAATTGTTGCTTTTGATACATCAAATCCGCCTGCTTCCTGAGCAGCCTTTGTTATTTCATCTCTGTTGCCAATAAGAACTATATCAGCAAAACCTTCTTTAAGTGTAGTTGCAGCAGCTTCAAGATTTCTCTTTTCAAGAGATTCTGGAAGAACAATAGTCTTTTTTGCTGCTCTTGCTTTAGCTTTAATGCTTGTTAAAAAATCCATTTTAAATCCTCCTTATAAGCCTTAATAGACTAATAAAAACTTTTACGATTAATATTTTTAACACATGTGCACCAGATAAAGCGCTTTAGAAAAATCAACAAAGCGCTTAGTTCCGCTATACATGTATTAATTATCAAACATTATTATATACAAATGACAAAACGGTTACAATAGTTTTATAAAATTTTTCTCCAAAAATTACTTATTTTTTAAATTCTCTGATATAATCGAATTAAAACACTTTACGGAGGAACGCTATGATAAACACTGCCATAACAGCCGAGTACAATCCTTTTCATAACGGCCACAAATACCATATAGATAAAAGCCGGTCTATTACAAAAGCCGATTATATACTTGCCGTAATGAGTGGAAACTATGTCCAGCGAGGAGAGCCTGCCCTTTTTGATAAATGGACAAGAACTAAATGTGCCCTTTTAAACGGAGTCGATATTGTTGTTGAGCTTCCGGCCTTTTTTTCCTGTTGCAGTGCCGAATATTTTGCTTCTGCCGCAGTTGATATAATGAGAAAAACAAATATCGTAAACTATATTTCTTTTGGAACTGAAACAGATAAATTAAATGAAATTAAAGAGTTTTCCGAATCTGTTTTAAATGAAAACGACTTGTTTAAAGAAAAGCTTTCAAAATACCTTTCCCAAGGCCTCAGCTATCCTGCCGCAAGAGAAAAAGCACTGAAAAATATTGGGATTAATACACCTGTTTTTTCAGCAAATAATATTTTATCTTCTGAATATTTAAAAGCTCTCAAAAAATTCAACTCAAATATAACACCTGTTGCCGTAAAAAGAACGGATAACGGCTATAACAGCATGGAAGCAACAGATAGCCTTGCTTCGGCAACAAAAATACGCTCTCTGTTTAATGAAGATATAGAAAGTATAAAAAAATTTGTTCCTGAAAATATATTTGATTTGTTAAAAAATAAATATATAAACGGCCAAACAGTTACTGCCGACAGTCTTTCTCATGTGCTTAATTATATACTGAGGACTTCTTCTTTAGAGCAATTAAAAGCCATACTTGATATACGTGAAGGCATAGAGAACAAAATTTTAAAATCCATACAAAGCAATTATAATTTTAAAGACATTGCCTTTGATGTAAAATCCAAAAGATACTCATTTACCGGTATACAGCGTATGCTCCTTCATATAATACTTAATTTAAAATCAGAAGATATGGCATATTTTAAAGAAAACGGTTTTTGCCGGTATATACGTATTTTAGGCTTTAAAAAAAGCGCTTTGCCACTTTTAAAAAGCATTACGGAAAATTCTTCTGTACCGGTTATTATAAATATAAAAAAAGACGAATCAAAATTAGACCAAAAAGGCAGATTTCTTTTGGATTTTGAAAAAAAAGCCGACGACATTTACTATATGTGCCAAAATAACCCAGCCTACAGAGGTCCAAATAAAAATTATACCATTCCTCCAGTAATAATTTAGCACAACACAAAATATATAAAAATAAACAGCATCAGGATAAATATTATATGAAAAATATTTTAAAAATAAATTTAGTAACATCTTCGGCAGTTTTAGCTATGGTTTTTCTTCTTATTTATCCAAAACAGACAATATATTTTGCTAAAAGCGGACTATTAGCATGGTTTAACAATGTTATACCGTCATTATTCCCTTTTATGGTGGCAGTAAATATTATAACAGGCCGTTCGGGAAATGCCGGTTTTCCGCATTTTTTAACAAAGCCTTTTGGAAAACTGTTTAACGTAAGTGAAAACGGGTTTATTGTTTTTTTGTTCGGCCTTTTATCCGGCTATCCTTTAGGAGCAAAAATAGCTTCGGATTTATACTGTAAAAATCAGCTTGAAAGACTTGACGTTCAAAAGCTCATGGTTTTTTGTTCCAATGCCGGACCTATGTTTATAGTAGGCACTCTCTCTTGTGCTGTTTTAAACAGTGTAAAAGTGGGATATATACTACTTTTGTGCTCCATACTGTCCAATGTATTAACGGGTATATTGATTAACAACAGTATTTTAAGATTTACAGCAAGTACCGAAAGAACCGTTTTTGCCTGCTGTAATGAAAATAAAAGAAATTCATCAGCCGTACAAAACTCATGTGAAGCCGTTATACGTGTAGGGGGATATGTTGTTTTGTTTTCAGTAATAGGCGGTATGCTTGAAACTCTTGATATTACAGATGTTTTTTCATCTCTTATTTCAAGCTTTATCCCTATTAACAGCTATGATATAAAATCAATGCTTTCAGGCATACTTGAAATGACATGTGGTGTAAACTCTCTTTTAAACAGTCCTTCACATTTAGCTCTTAAAAGCGCTTTAGGTGCATTTATGGTTAGTTTTGGCGGAGTTTCGGTTATAGCCCAATGTGCAGATTTTCTCAAAGATACAAAAATAAACATACCTTTTTTTGTATTTTGCAAACTTATAAACGGCACTCTTACATCTGTTTTTACATATTTATGTATAACTGCTTTTTTATAAAATCAATATAGATTTATTATAAATTTTTCAAGTGATTTTATTGTATATTGATTTCTAATATAAAATCAAATTCCAGCAATAATTTTAATAACATTAAACTGAATTTTAAAATCAATACAGCATAAAAAGAGCGCAAAAGCTTTTAAGCCAACTGCGCTCTTTTGCTGTTTTATGTAATTAAATCAGTTACTCAACTGTAATTCCTGTATAGTAGTATTCAAGTATTTCTTTATAGTCATACCCGGCTTCTGCCATACCCTTGGCACCATACTGACTCATACCGACACCGTGTCCGTTGCCTCTGCCGTAAAAAACAAATTTGCCGTCAACAGGATAAACTGTACCGCCTTCATATATTTTATTACTGCTTGTAGAAACAGCTGTACTTGATTTAGCAGAATTTTGTGTGTTTATAGTTTCCTCTCCGTTTGCTGTAACAGCATATATTGTGCCTGATACAGATGTTCCTTCACCTGAATAATTAACAGCATATAAATTTTCTGAATCTACTTGTGTTGTGCCATTAGCATCTGTTACAAATATAGAACCTGTATTTTCGGAATTTTCATTTGAATTATTTTCCTGATTAACTGCATCATTTTCATTTTGAGTATATATTTCATCTGTATTAATAGCATACATTCTGCTTACAAGCGAGCCTTGTGAAGATGCAGAGCAAAAAGTTCTTGTTTCTTCTTTTTCCAGCACAGCACTTCCCAGCGAACCGTTTATTTTAAGTTTCTGTACCCTGCCATATTGGCCTGTAGAAACAGTTATGCTTTCAACCGTTCCTACGTTTTTGCCTTTAGCCGATAAAAGAGAACCTAATTCGTCCTGAGTAAAAGTTCTTGTCCATGTAGGAGCAGACTCGTTAATTTCAGGCACAGCTCTTAAATAAGCCACCTCGTTGGCCCAAACATTTTCTGAGTTATCTGTTGAACCACCGCTTGATGAGAAAAATACAGCATTAATAGGCTGACCGTTATAATATGCCAAAACACCTTCTGTTGAATCAACAGCATTTCTGGCTGATTCACTTTCATTTGTATAACCAATATAAACCTGACAGTTTGTGCCGTCACAAAGCTCGTAACCGTCAGCTTCATGCACTTTCATATCTCTTCTTGTAAGGGCATAGCTTCTGGCCGCTACTGCCTGAGCTTTTATTGCCTCTATATTCCAAGATGACGGCATTTCACTTGGCACAACACCGTAAAGATATTCTTCCAAACCAACAACATTAACGGCAGTAATATTTCCGCCTGTATATCTTCCAAACTCAATTCTGCCTCTGTAGCTTCTGTCTGAAAGAGTTACCACATTGCTGTCGCCGGATTCTATCTGAGGATTAATCCCGTCAAAGAACATAACCGGCTCAGATGAATCTTTAAGCACAATAATATCTGTTCCCCCTGCAACTTTGCCTGATACGGTATCAGCGGCATAAGAAGAACTGTCACTGCCTGTATCATATATATAAACTCCCCACAAGCCTTCATCCACAAACGCCGGAGCTGATATATACCCCCACATATCTTCTAAATCTTCACAAGCATTTAATGCCTTATCATAGCTGGGGTAAAACTCGTTGGCATCTATAATTGTGCTTTGCGGCACATTAAAAGTAAACGACTTACCGGATAATTCCGTTTCTTCCTCAAACCTTCCGTTTTGCTCAGAACCTATTATTATGTTTTGATTTGAAACCGGCACAGAGGATACATTTTTGTACTTATATTCAAGACCGACTCTAACTGTTTCAGGCACAGTATAGCCCATAACAGGCAGTGAAAACGTAAAGCCTGCATATAAAACGGCGGCTGTTAAAAATAATTTTATAATTCTTTTCAATATAAATCTCTCTTTTCATTTAATTTGGATACTAATAATTTATTTTAGCATTATTTAATTTCAGCCGCAACAAAAAGGCACAAAAAAAGACACCTTTTTTAAGGTGTCTGAAACATAAGTAAAATATAAATCTCGTGTTTTATTTGGTAATATTTAATTCAAAACGTTCAAAAAATCCAATCCATTCCCCTTTATCATTACGTACACCCTGCATGTATATCCTTTGGTTACGTACACTTACACCGATAAATATTTCTTTGCCGTTTCGTTTTATTTCTTCATAACAGGTTTTGATACGTTCAACGGATTCAGGTTTATGACAGTCAAATATGCTTTTCCCAATTAAATCATCATATCCCCTTTCTTCACAGTAAAAATATCTTGCATTTTTATTCATATATCTTATTATGTATTCGTTATCCACAAATACAATGGGATAAGGATATGAATTTAAAATTCCAGACATCATTTCTAATTTGTCCATTTAAATACCTCCCCCTATTATTTCCAAGAAATTTATATTTTATAAAAATTAAGACATCTTAAAAAGATGCCTCAATTAAAAGTCAATTATTCTTTAGTTTCTGTTTCGCTTGAAGATTTATCTTTTTTATTAAATAAACCGCCTAAAAGTGATTTCTTTTCAGGAACAGGCTCTTCTTCAACCTTGTTTGTAAGGTTTGGCTCTTTAACAGCATATACAGACTGTTTTACAACAGGTATTCTGATGCCTTTATTTGTACCAAACTCGATTATATAGCATTCAGCTGTTACATCTACTACTTTACCGTAAAAACCTGTACTTAAAAGAACAGAGTCACCAACTTTAATAGAGTTTCTCATATCCTGCTGTTCTTTGTCTTTCTTTTTCTGCGGTTTAATTGAGAAGATATAAAATACAGCAAAAATAACGATACAGTAGAAAATAATCATCATTATAGGGCTCATTCCACCGCCGGATGAGCTTCCGCTGGAACCACTTGCGCCATTAACTACAGTGCTGGCATCTAAAAGTAAACTTGATAAATACATCTTTTGCATACTCTCCTTTTACAATTATTAAATGAAATATAATGCCATTCATTTTCAGACATAAACTAATTATATAAAATTTAATAATTGACGTCAACTAAAAATTAATTTAATTGTCATAATGTCTTGTTTCTTTTGTATATAACTTTGTCATTTTCGGCAATCTTAAAGCCTTCAAGGCGCATTTTTTTGTACTCAGCAAATGTATCATTGTCAATGGAATTACGGATTTCTTCCATTAAATTGTTGAAAAAGTACAAATTGTGAATAACACAAAGCCTCATAGCAAGCATTTCTTTAGCCTTAAACAAATGCCTTATATAAGCCTTAGAGTATCTTCTGCATGTAGGACACTGGCACTCTTCATCAATAGGTGTGTCGTCAAGCTCATATCTTGCATTTAAAAGGTTAAGCTTGCCTTTGTTTGTGTAAACATGGGCATGACGGCCGTTTCTTGCCGGAAGAACACAGTCAAAAAAGTCAATTCCTCTTTCAACAGCTTCAAGTATATTTTCAGGTGTGCCTACCCCCATTAAATAAGTAGGCTTGTTTTGTGGAAGATACGGCACTGTCTGCTCAATAACATGGTACATTTCCTCGTGGCTTTCACCTACAGCAAGGCCGCCTATGGCATAGCCGTCTAAATCCATTTCGGATATAACTTTTGCATGCTCTATTCTTATATCATCAAATATTGCACCCTGATTAATGCCAAAAAGCATTTGCTTTTTATTTATTGTATCATCAAGGCTGTTGAGCCTGTCCATTTCTGTTTTGCACCTTTTGAGCCACCTTGTTGTTCTTGCAACAGAATTTTCAACATAGCTTCTGTCGACTTTCGCCGGAGCACACTCGTCAAAAGCCATGGCTATTGTACTGGCCAAATTAGACTGAATACGCATACTTTCTTCCGGGCCCATAAATATTTTTCTTCCGTCTATGTGTGAAGAAAAATAAACGCCTTCTTCTTTAATCTTTCTGAGTTGAGCAAGTGAAAAAACCTGAAATCCGCCGGAATCAGTAAGTATAGGCTTATCCCAAACCATAAATTTATGAAGCCCGCCAAGCTTTTTAACTACTTCATCACCAGGTCTAACATGAAGATGATATGTGTTTGAAAGCTCAACCTGACATTTAATTCTTTCCAGGTCTTCGCTGGATAAAGCACCTTTAATGGCGGCACATGTTCCTACATTCATAAAAACAGGTGTCTGAATAACACCATGCGGTGTATGAAACTCCCCTCTTTTTGCTCTGCCAATAGTTTTTAATAGTTTATACATTTAACTGCTCCTCAATATTTATTAATAATAAAAATATACATTCTTTTTATTATTTTTTCAATATAAATTCACAAAGCCTTTTGTTTATGGTAGAATACTAACAACTGTTGCAGTCCGCAAAATAAATAGAAACGGTGATTAAATGAAAAATATAAGATTAATAGCAACATCTACATTTGGTCTTGAATCATGTATCAAACGTGAAGCTCAGCGTCTTGGTTTTGAAAACATAAAGGCTTTCGACGGTCGTGTTGAGTTCGACGGTGATGAAAGCGACATTGTAAAAGCCAATATTTGGATGAGATTTCCAAGTAAAATACTTATTAAAATTGGAGAATTTAAAGCTCTTACATTCGACAGTCTTTTTGAATCAGTTAAGGCTCTTGACTGGGGAAGCTGGATACCTGTTGACGGTAAATTTACTGTTATAGGCAAATCTGTAAAATCAACACTTCATTCTGTTCCGGACTGTCAGGCTATAGTAAAAAAAGCCGTTGTTGAAAAACTCAAACTTAAATATCATGTAGACTGGTTTGACGAAACAGGTGCAGATTATAAAATTCAGGTTGCACTTCTAAACGATATTGCAACACTTACAATAGATACTTCCGGCGACAGCCTTCATAAACGTGGCTACAGACAAAATGCTATGGATGCACCTTTAAAAGAAAACCTTGCGGCGGCTATGATTGATTTAAGCTACTGGCGTAAGAACAGAATACTTTTCGACCCAATGTGTGGTTCTGGCACAATACCTATTGAAGCGGCTTTAATTGCCCGGAACATAGCTCCCGGCCTTAACCGTTCTTTTGCCTGCGACCAATGGGAAAGAATAGACAAATCACTTTGGAAACAGGCAAAAATTGAAGCCTACAAGGCTATTGACTATGACTTTCCACTTAAAATATACGGAAGCGATATAGACCCTGATGCTATAGAGCTGGCAAAGGAAAATGCCGAAAAAGCCGGTGTTGACGACTGTATTGAATTTAGCGTAAAACCTCTTAAAGAGGCTTCTTTAATGGGAGATTACGGCTGTATGATAACTAATCCACCCTATGGCGAAAGATTAGGAGAGCTTAAAACAGTTGAAGAGCTTTACAGAACACTTGGAAAGCTTATGGCAACTAATCCAACATGGTCATCTTATGTAATTACTTCAATGGAATATTTTGAAAAACTGTTTGGCAAACGAGCCGATGCCAAAAGAAAGCTTTTTAACGGCAGAATTAAAACCGATTACTATCAGTTTTATGGCCCTCGTCCGCCTAAAGACTGGAGTAATTAAAAATTTTGGAGATGAGAATATGGATAAAGTAATAAATTATGTTAGATGAACTGCTGAGTTAAGAGAAAAAACATTCAGAGCCCTTAAACTCATTCAAGAATTTAATAGAGCCAACTACGACGATTTGGAAAAACAAGAAAAAATAATAAGGGAGTTGTTTGGCAGTGCAGGAGCTAATATCAATGTACAGCAAAATTTCTATTGTGATTTAGGATATAACATTCATGTTGGCGACAACTTTTATTCCGGGTATAACTGCACTATTTTAGACATGGCAGAAGTAAGAATAGGCAATGATTGTTTGATTGCACCTAATGTGTCCATTTATACATCAGGCCATTCATTAACTTCTAAACAAAGGAATAAAACAGGCTACGGTATTCCTGTTACAATAGGCAATAATGTTTGGATAGGCGGAAGTTCTGTTATTCTTCCCGGTGTAACTATAGGCGATAATTCTGTTATTGCAGGAGGTTCTGTCGTTACCAAAGATGTTCCAAGCAATGTAGTTGTGGGAGGAAATCCGGCTAAAATAATAAAAGAAATAGAAATGGAATAAAAATTTAAATAAATCAATAATACAAAAAAGACGCTTTCTTTAAATTCAAGAAAAACGTCTTTTTTTAATACATTTTTTAAAGCCTTTGCCTTACAGCTTCATACATCAAAACCGCTGCTGCAACAGAGGCATTAAGGCTTTCCGCCTTTCCCGGCATTGGAATTTTAATAAGTCTGTCACACATTTCAGCTGTTTTTTCACTTAATCCCCTTGCCTCATTGCCTATTACAAAAGCTGTAGACTGTTTTAAATCACATTCATAAGGTGTTTTTATGCCTTTTAAATGAGCGGCATAAAGTGTAATTTTGTTTTGTTTAAATAACTCTAAACATTGCTCAATTTCAATATCTGTAACAACTGGCACATGAAAAACCGAGCCCATTGTGGAACGCAAAACTTTGCTGTTATATAAATCCACACTGCCCTTTGACAAAAATACACCATCAGCTCCGCAGGCATCGGCCGTTCTTATAATAGTGCCAAGATTTCCCGGGTCGTTAAGCTCTTCAGCAATAATATAAAGTCCGTTATTTTTTTCTTTAAGAAGATTTTTAATATCAAACCGCTTTTTTTGCAAACGGCAATAATTCCCTGTGGATTATTTGTATCAGAAAAATCTTTAAATGTTTTATCATCAAAAACATAGCATAAGGCTCTTTTTTCGTATGTAACTAAATCATTTTCTTTGCAGAAGTTTTCCGAAAAGGCATAATATTCCACTTTATAATCTTTTGGTATTTCGTTTACAAATCTTAAGCCTTCGGATACAAAAAGACCTGCTTCATCTCTGTTTTTTCTTTCTTTTAAAGCTTTTATTTGCTTTGAAATTTTATTTGTTCCTGTCTGTACCATTTTAAACCACCCCGAAAATTTTAACACAGCCAAAAATTCTTTACAATAGAAAACAAAATATATTTTATGGTTTTATTGCTATTAAGCACTTTATTTATTATAATTATTGTTAAAATATTAAATTTTTTTATAATAATTAAGCTTATTTAATTGGGGTAATGATTATGGCAGATGTTACAGTTTTGAACTTGGGGAAAACACCGACCAGAACAGTTTTAAAGCTCTCTTGGCCGGCTATAGTCGAGCAGTTTTTAATTTCAATGGCAAGTCTTATTGATACTGCCATGGTCGGCTCTTTAGGTCCTAACGCTACGGCAGCCGTAGCAATAAATATTTCTACAATCTGGCTTTTGGAAGGTCTTTCAACGGCTTTAAGCGCCGGTTTTATGTACGTTGTAGCCCATTCTTTGGGAGGGAGAAATACTCATTATGCTAAAAGAGCCGTAAGGCAGTCCATTACATCTGCCTTAATACTGGGTACAATAGTAATGCTTGTTGTAGAGGCTATTGCACCTTTTTTGTGTATATGGCTTGGTGGAGAAATGGCTATTTATTCCAGTGCCAGAAGCTATTTAACAATAATAGGCTTCGGTGCCATTTTTAAATCCTTAACAATAGTGCTGTCATCTGTTTTAAGGGCTGCCGGAAATACAAAAACACCGCTTAGAATAAATATAGCAGCCAACTTAATTAATATTTTTGGCAATTTTATGCTTATATACAGTGCACGTGAAATAGCTATTGGCCAACATTCATTTAATATTTGGGGTGCAGGCTTAGGTGTATCAGGAGCAGCCATGTCTACAGCATTTTCTCAGTTTGTTTCAGGAATACTGCTTCTTACAGCACTCTACAGGGTTAACACACCTATCAAACTTAAAATAAAAGGCGATTACCGACTTTCGAAAAAACTTATTTCTAAAGTAATTTCCATAAGCATACCTGTAGCCATGGAAAGAATAACCATTTGCTTTGGCCAGATAGTGCTTACAAGAATAATATCAAGTGTCGGCACAATAGCCCTTGCAGTTCATCAGCTTGTTAATCAATGTGAAAGCATGATGTATCTGCCTGCATACGGTTTTGCAGCTTCAGGCACAACACTTATAGGCCAGTCAATAGGTGCCAATGATATGAAAAAGGCAGACGAGTTTGCAAAAATACTTTTTATAGTAAATACAATATTTATTCTTTGTCTGTGTATACCTATATTTATATTTGCCCGTCAGATAATGACACTTTTTACACCAAGTGCCGAAACAATAGCTCTTGGTGATATAGCCCTTAAAATTACGGCAGCTACCGAAGTTTTATTCTCCCTTACAGTAGTTATGGGCGGTATATGCCGAGGCTCAGGAGATGTTAAATTTCCGCTTTTCCTTTCATTAGGCGGCATGTGGATTATAAGGCTGCTTCCAGCATACATATTTGCTAACATTCTTGGCTTTGGTGTTATAGGTGTAGAAACAGCAATAGGCATTGATGTTTCAATAAGAGGCCTTATTTGCATTATCCGGCTTAAAAGCGGAAAATGGAAACCAAAATTCCAACAATCAGAATAAATACTTTCCGGCGTCTGGCAACAGACGTCAGATTTATTTTAATACTAAATACGGAGGAATAATACAATATGAATATTAAAAAAGCTGCTTTTAAAGCTGCATTTCCTCACACACTGCCTATCTGTGCCGGATTTTTGTTTTTAGGTGCTTCTTATGGCCTGTTAATGACAAGCAAAGGCTTCTCTCCTGCTTATCCTATATTAATGAGTATGTTTATATTTGCCGGTTCAATGGAGTTTGTAACCGTAAATCTGCTTTTATCTTCATTTAATCCTTTGTATGCTTTTTTTCTTACACTTGTTGTTAATGCAAGACATTTGTTTTACGGCATTTCAATGCTGGATAAGTTTAAAGGAACAGGTATAAAAAAGCTGTACTTAATATTCGGCATGTGTGACGAATCTTTTTCAATAAACAGTACAGTTAAAATTCCGGAAGGAATAGATAAAGGCGATTTTATGTTTTTTGTAACAATTTTAAATCAGATATATTGGGTAGGGGGAGCAACATTAGGTGCAGTTTTTGTCAGCTTTATTACATTTAACACAAAAGGAATAGACTTTGTTTTAACATGTCTGTTTTATGTTATATTCCTTAACCAATGGCTCGAAAGCAAAGACCACTTGCCTGCAATAATAGGTGTCGTTTCAACATATGTATGCCTTTTAATTTTTGGAGCAGATTTATTTATAATACCGTCTATGGTTTTAATAATTGCAGTTTTTTATGTAATCAGAAAAAGAGGTGAAAACGGTATATGCTTGTTCAGGAAAAAATAATAACTATAATTTGTGTTGTTTTAGGCACTTTGACAACCCGTTTTCTGCCTTTTATAATTTTTCCGCCTAATAAAAAGACTCCTGAGTTTTTGAGGTATTTATCTCTTGTTCTGCCAAGTGCCATAATAGGTTTTCTTGTTGTATACTGTTTTAAAAATGTTTCATTTGTTTCAGGCAGTCATGGGTTTCCAGAAATTATATCATTGCTGTTTATTACTCTTTTGCACTTATGGAAGAAAAACACTCTTTTAAGTATTGCAGGCGGAACAATATTATATATGATACTCGTTCAATCTGTATTTTAAATAACACAGCAAAAAAACCGCGGCAGCAGCTGAAAACAGTTAATTCCGCGGTTTAATTATTATGTAAATTTCATCATTTCTTTTTTAAGTCTGTTTATAATTCGTTTTTCAAGTCTTGAAATATAAGACTGTGATATACCTAAAAGGTCAGCTACTTCTTTTTGTGTTTTTTCCTCACCGTCTGAGCTTATGCCAAACCGTAAGCTTACAATCTTTTTTTCTCTGCTGCTAAGGTGTGATATGGCTTTTTTCAGCAGACTTTTATCAACCTCATCCTCAATGCCACGGCATATTATATCAGAGTCAGTACCTAAAATATCGCTTAATAAAAGCTCATTTCCTTCCCAGTCAACATTTAAAGGCTCATCAATGGAAACTTCTGTTTTTGTTTTTGAATTACGGCGTAAATACATTAAAATCTCGTTTTCAATACATCTTGAAGCGTATGTTGCAAGCTTAATTTTCTTTTCTGTTTTAAATGTGTTTATAGCCTTAATAAGGCCTATAGTGCCTATTGAGATTAAGTCTTCCACATTAATACCAGTGTTTTCAAATTTTCTGGCTATATAAACCACAAGCCTTAAATTTCTTTCAATTAATATGGCCTTTGCCCTTTCTTCCTCATCTGTTCCAAGCATTTTAAGTATAGCTTCTTCTTCTTCGGCTTCCAAAGGCGGAGGGAAAATATCGCTTCCGCCTATGTAATAAATCTCCTGTGGCCTTCGAGCCAATTTAAGTCTTAAAGTTTCCAAATTGTACTTAAATAAAAAATAAAAATACAGCAGGTTCATTTTACCAGCCCCCTTATTCTATTGTAGTCTTCACCTGATATAATGGCTTTGTATCCTCCTTTTGGAGATAAAATTCCGTTATATAAAGCTAAATCGCTGTTATAAAATACACTTGTTTTTCCGTCAAATATGTACTCGGTTTTATTGGGCCTTATAACTTTAAGCAGGCCTTTTGTATTTCCAAGAGCCGTATAATTAATTTCGTATAAGCTTTCAGTATTGCCTTTTATAAAATCTCCGAAATTTTCTTTAAACATAGAGCATACAGCTCCCGTTTCTGCCACAATAAGGGCTCTGTTGTCTTTTGCCTTTAAAAAATTTCCACTGTCAATAAGTGCTGTCAGCTCACAGACCGAATCTTTGTAATAAACTTTAATCCGGCAGAACTTAGCTCTTTGGGCATAAAAAACATCTATCCACCTTCTGAAAAACTTAATAAAGCCATAAGAAATAACAGCTGTAACTATTAGCACGAAAACCGTATATTTACCGTATCCCATGCCGAAATACGCTTTTAAAGCCTGCGGTATATTTGAAAAACACATTAACCAAATTGAAAGACCGCAAAGAGTAAATGCCGTTATTATCATAATTAATGCCTGCTCTAAAAACCGACGTATCGAAACAGGCTTAAAAGCAGTATAAAGTGCCGCTAAGTTGGATAAAACAGCAATAACCAATCCAGAAAAACCAAAAATAATGCCGCTTAGTGCCAGAAAACAATATATTCCGGATTCGGCAAGACATACAATAGTTATTCTTTTTAAAGAAGCTCTGCTTTTTGATATTACACCTGTTATGAAAAACACAACAAAATCCATAACAAAATTAATCAAAAAACAAACATCCAAATACACTGTCATACTTCACTCACCTAATGAGATTATACATAAACAGGCATTAAAAAAATGCCGAATTATGTATCCGGCATTAATTTTAATATGTCAAATTATTCTCTTTTATTCATCAAACAAATAATTTTTTTATTTTACCTCAAT
Organism: uncultured Clostridia bacterium; assembly: GCA_944384255.1. GTDB lineage: Bacteria > Bacillota > Clostridia > Lachnospirales > Anaerotignaceae > Neoanaerotignum_A. Next base: position 65,460 of record CALWSS010000033.1, on the reverse strand, counting down.
AAGTTCATAATCAAGGGAACCCATGCCTATTTTCTGAGCATGCTCAAGACAGCCTAACCAGTCTGTTGTAGGGTGCATAGCTGCAAAATGGTCGTGTCCACAGTCACAGCTGCCATTATCAATAGCACATCCGTGCATAACAGGCTGTTTGTTTGCCATATCTGCACAAGCCTTGTCAAGAGCTACTGGGTCAAATGATGCAAACATACCTACATTAGGTATAAGTGCTAAATCGTTTTCTGCATGACAGTCACAGAAAGGTGAAACATCCATAACAAGGCTTATGTGGAAAGCAGGTTTATCCTTAACCACTGCCCATGCATATTCAGCCATTTTTTTGTTAAATGACTCAACAGAAGCATCGTATGTAGGTTTAATAGCGTTAAATGCACATACACCTATACATCTGCCACAGCCAACACATTTATTAAGGTCAATTTCAGCTTTTCCGCTGTCGTAATTTATAGCACCATGAGCACATATTTTTGAACAAACTTTGCAGTCAACACATTTTCTTTTTGAAACTGTTGGTTTTCCGTCACTGTGCATTTCCATTTTTCCGGCTCTGCTTCCGCAGCCCATACCTATATTTTTAATTGCACCGCCAAAACCTGCCTGCTCATGGCCTTTAAAGTGGTTAAGTGATATAAATATATCGGCATCCATAATTGCTGCACCTATTTTAGCTTCTTTTACAAGTTCTCCGTCAATTGGCACTATTGTTTCATCTGTGCCTTTAAGTCCGTCGGCAATTATTACATGGCAGCCTGTTGTCATAGGTGTAAAGCCGTTTTCATAAGCTGCACTTATGTGCTCAAGGGCCTGTTTTCTTCTTCCTACATAAAGAGTATTACAGTCTGTAAGGAATGGTTCACCGCCTAAAGAACGCACTACATCTGCAACTGTTTTAGCATAATTAGGTCTTATATAAGACATATTTCCCGGCTCACCGAAATTAAGTTTAATTGCTACAAATTTTTTGTTAAAATCAATGTTGCCTATACCGGCTTCTTTAATTAATTTTTCCAGTTTCTGTAAAAGGTTGTTACCCATTTTTACTCTCATATCAGTAAAATAAACTTTTGATTTTTCCATATATTTACTCTCCTTATTTTAATTATGCAGTGAATAAAACAGCCTTTAAAGAGCATAATAACAATATCAAATTTGAGAGGAGGAATTGAAATGGCACGCAATACAAGCATTAAATGTACTGTAAATCAGTGCAAATATCATTGCAAAGGCGAAAACTACTGTTCACTTGACACAATTACAGTAAGTTCACATGAACCAAACCCTACAAAAGATGAATGCACAGACTGCAAATCCTTCAAACTCGACAGCGGCTGCTAATTGATCTTTGACTGTAAATTTTTCTCAGACGTAATTTTTTAATTTGTTAAGAAACATGATAAGACCTATTACAACGTATTTTTAAAAAACGATACAAATACGTTATCGTTTTAAGCCTGTTAAAAATACGAAATAATTGCCTGTTAAGTACAACTATGCGTAAGGCTGTCTGATTTATTCAGGCAGCCTCTACATATTTCTAAATTATGCTTTTTCTGGCTCAGGATAATCCTCACCAAAAGTTTCAACTGTAACTTCAGTCATTATCTGAGGTTCATCAGGCATATCCATTCTGTCTGTTTTAACACAGGCAAGCTTGTCCACAATATCCATTCCTTCAATTACCTTACCAAAAGCAGCATATGCTCCGTCAAGATGTGGAGCATCTTTATGCATAATAAAGAACTGGCTGCCTGCTGAATTAGGCATCATAGTTCTTGCCATGGAGATAACGCCTGCTGTATGCTTAATGTCGTTTTTAAATCCATTCTGATTAAATTCACCTTTAATGCAGTATCCCGGACCACCCATTCCTGTACCTTCTGGGTCTCCGCCTTGAATCATAAAGCCTTTTATTATTCTGTGGAAACCAACTCCGTTATAAAAACCTTTGTTGATAAGAGAAATAAAATTGTTTACTGTATTAGGTGCTACTTCAGGATACAGCTCAATTTTAATTATATCTTCTCCGTTAATAGTCATTGTTACCAAAGGGTTTTGTGCCAATTTTAATCATCCTTTCATTTTATTATGTATTTAAGAATACCATAAAAACATTCCATAAACAATATTTTTAAGCCTGACCGTAAATTTCGTTAAACGCTTTTTTAAAATTGTTTATCATCCAGTCAGGCAGTTTTTTTCTTTGCATTTCATCTATTCTAAGCCAGTAAAAAGCCTCATGTTCATTGCTTAACCTAACATTTCCGCTTAAATAAGTGCATATATAAGTTATTATTACCATATGAACATTAGTACGTATTGCATCATATACACTTAAAATTCTGCCTACGGAAATATTTAAGCCTGTTTCTTCTTCAATTTCACGAAGTAAGGCGTGTATTGCTGTTTCACAGTATTTAACACTGCCTCCCGGTAAATCCCAACACTGATGTTTATTAATATAGCTTGAATCCATTTCGCTTTTGGACCTTTTAAGAACAAGGAATTTATCGTCTTTTATTATAACGGCTTTAACAGCAAAAGCAAATTCCCCTCTCATTTAAGCACCTCTTTTACTTAGAGCATGCTTCAACAAGGAGTTTTTTCAGTTCTTCCTCATTAAACTCATAAACTTTATTGCAGAACTGGCATGTAAGAGAAGCTTTTTTGTCTTCTTCTATAATCTTAGCAAGCTCTTTTTTGCCAAGACTTACTATAGCCTGCTCTACTCTTTGTCTGTTACAGCTGCATTTATAGTCCATACCTGTTTTATCAAGTATTTCAAGACCAAAATCGCCTAAAATAGTTTCAAGTATTTTTTCAGCATCTAAGCCGGAATTAAGCATATCAGTTATATACGGTATGGTAAGAAGCTTCTTTTCAAGTTTATCAATTACATCTTCCGGTGCATCCGGCATAAGCTGTATAATAAAACCTCCGGAATGTTTAATTGTTAAATTAGTATCTACCAAAACTCCTAAGCCTACAGACGACGGCACTTGTTCACTTTTAGCAAAATAATAAGTTATGTCATCAGCAATTTCACCGGATACAAGCTCTATAGAGCCGGAATACGGTTCTTTTAAGCCTATATCTTTTATAACTCTTAAAGACCCATTGCCTATGGCACCGCCTACATTGAGCTTACCATCTGCTTTAAGGGGAATATCAACATCAGGGTTTACCACATAACCCTTTACATTCGATTTACTGTCTGATGTAACAAGAACGCCTTTTAACGGTCCGTCACCTGTTATTTGCAGAGTAATTAAATCTTTTTCAGATTTAAGCATTGCTCCCATCATGGCTGCGGCAGTAAGCATTCTTCCAAGAGCAGCCGAAGCAACGGGTGTTGTTTGATGTATCTGCCGTGCTTTTTCAACGGTATTTGTGCTTATAGCGGCAAAGGCACGAATGCTTCCGTTTCCCGCTGTAACTCTGATTATATAATCTTCCATTTTATATGCCTCCAAGTATTTTGCCTTTTTCTCTTGCTACAAAATAAATACGTTCACTTTTCTCATTAGGTAAATTAAAAGTAAAAGCGTCATAACATGCTTCAAAAATCAGTCCAGCTTCATTAAGAGCTTTTTTGATTTCTTCTGTTTTATAAGCTTTCTCGTAGTGACATTCTTCAGTTCTTTCATATAGACCGTTTTCCTGCTTAATAAAGAAATTAACATAGTATTCGTTTATTCTTTCGTCTTCATCGTAATAATTCTGCCATATATATGCTGCATCTTCTTCACTATCGGCAAATGTATTTTCTCCAAGCAAATTTTTAAATTTATACTCTGTATTTATATCAAATATAAAAATTCCGCCCGGTTCCAAATAATTATTAACCAGCTTAAAAACCTTAACTATGTCATCATAATCAGTAATATAATTAATACTGTCGCAAAGGCAGAGTATTACATCCACAGTTCCGTAAAGCTCAAATTCCGTCATATCCTGTAGAAGGTACAATATATTTTTATTGCCTTCATCAACTGCCTTCTGTCTTGCTACTGAAAGCATTTCTTCTGATATATCTATGCCTATCATGTCATAGCCTTCTTTGGCAAGCCTTCCTGTAATATTGCCCGTACCACAGCCAAGCTCTGCTATAAGCTTAGGATTGATATTATATTTTTCCCAAATATCATGCAGATATTTAACCCACATGTCATAATCCATATTATCCATAAATATATCATACACAGAAGCAAATTCTTCGTAAGCGGCCATAAATGTCACCTCATTGCTTTTTACCCTTTATTAAAAACACTACTTATAATACTATAAATTGCAATATACTACAATGCGGAATTTGATATTTCTTATTTATCATTAAAAACAAAAAACGGCATTTTACAAGCTTAAACACCGTAAAACTCCGTTTTTTAAATTAATATTTATCATGTTTGTGACGAAAGCTCCGTAAGTTTCTGCTCTGAACGACTGAACACATCTGATGATGAAAACTCATTTACTATTCGGCCGTAATACTCTTTAGCCTTAGCATTATCCCCTTCCTGCTCGCTTATCTGAGCTAAAAAATAGAGTATATTATCAGAGAAATTTTCATTAGGCGCCATTTCAAGAGCTTTATTCAGGTCTGTTTTAGCATCGGTTAAATTACCGCTGTTAAAAAGCTGCCTGCCTGAATCATAAAGTGTTTCACCAGCCTGAGGATAACATTGTGCTTTCAAATCTTCAACATTAATTTTATCATCCTCTGTAAGAATATCCGGTTTTAAATTATACAACAGCTCCGCAGCACTGTCGAACTCACCTGAGGCAATATAAGCCTCTGCTGTTTGTATATCAAGTTCCTGCTGTTTTACACTGTATTCACCCTGATACTTCTCATTTTCTTCCTGAAGTTTTTTATATTCTTCCTCAAGGTTATTGTATTTAACGGCAAAAGCTGATGTGCCGTTTAGATTTTCTTCTTCCAGCTCACTGATACGTTTTTGCATTTCGTTAATTGTAGACTGTTCACTGCTTATGGTGCTTGGCATAATAAGTGTAATAAAAACAGCCGAAGTCAGTATAATTCCTGCACCAAAAAGAGCAAAATCTGTTCTTATAACCGATGTTAATTTTCTAAAAATACCGTTTGATTTTTCATTATATCCGTTTTCGGCATAACCTTCTGTTTCACCTGAATCACTTTCTGAACTGCTTTTATTGGAAACATATTTTTCAGACGATGTAAGCTCTGCCAAGTATTCCAAAGCTTTAGGATTTCGTTTGTCTATTTTAAGAGTTTTATAAATTGTCTTTTTTGCTTTTGACTTTTGATTTTTGCTTAAATAATATGCAGTTAAAAGGTTATTGGCCTCTACCAAAGACGGATTTACATCAACTGCTTTCTTTAACTGAATAACCGCCAAATCATTATTACCCTGTTTAAACTGCTCAAGAGCATTGTTGTACATATTAATTCCGTCACTAAGCTTTTCCAAAAGTCTTGCATTTTTCTGCAAAGAATCTATATATCTTTGTGCCGGATTTTTTTCTTTTTTAATAGAAGCGCTTATTATCCACTCTTTAAGTGCTTCGGTAACAAGGCCTATTTGAAAATATGCTATGCCAAGAAGGTTCCTTGCAACAAAATTATGCTTATCAAAAAGCACACATTCTTTAAGTGCTTCAACAGCTGCACTGTAATCCCCTTCTTTGGCAAAGGCCACGCCCTTATTATACTGCCTTAAAGATGCCGTTCTTGCCTTTTGCAGCAGCAAATTATCGGCACCGCAGTTAAAACAAATGTGGCCTGTAGGAATCTCTTTAGAACATCTGCTACAAATCATCGCCACCGCTCCTTCTTCTTTTAAAGGAACTATTGCTTTGGCTTACTATATAATCAAGCATATCCATTATGTCTTTCATTTCGGTAGAATGAATAGAGTCTTCTATGTCATTAAGCTCAAGAATCTGTCCGTATTTTTTAATCTCATCCTTGAAATTAATCATATTGCACTCCCTTCAGATTTTCTGGCAAGCTTATAAAGCTCACCAATAAGATAAAGCGAACCGGCACAAACTACAACATCGTCTTTATCTGTTATTGATTTTGCAAGACCGTAAGCTTTATCAATATCTTTTTCTATATAAATTTCTGTATTATACTTTTCAACTAAATGTGCCACCTCGTTTACATCCCATTTTCTGTTGCTGTGAGGCTCTGTAAAAACAGCTTTATGAGCTATAGGCATAATAAGCTCAAGCATTTTTTCGTATTCTTTATCACCTAAAATTCCTATAAGCATTGTAATCTTTTTATCAGAAAAATACTTTTTAAGTGATTTAAAAAGCATTGAAATTCCGTCTATATTATGAGCTCCGTCAAGAATAACCATAGGACTATTCTCTACTATCTCCATTCTTCCATTCCATTTTGCCTTAGCAAGACCTTCTTTTATAGTTTCGTCACTTATGTCCATTCCATTGTCTTTCATGGCTTTAAAAGCCATAAGGACTTCTGTGGCATTAACTATCTGGTATTCACCTAAAAGACCAATTTTAACATTTTTAAATGAAACAACTTCGTTTTCCACATCAAAAACAGTTCCGCTAATATCTTGTTTTATAATTTTTGCACCTGTAGTTTTAGCAAGATAAAGTTTTGAACCTTTTTCATTACATATATCTTCTATAACACTGTAAATTTCCTCATTATCTGTTAAAAGCACTGTAGGGCAGCCAGATTTTATTATTCCGCCCTTTTCATAAGCTATTTTGCCTAAAGTATCGCCCAAATATTCCATATGGTCAAGACTAATTGAAGCAATAATGGAACATTCCGGCTTTTTAACAATATTTGTGGCATCACACCTGCCACCCATTCCAACTTCAAGCACTACATAATCAACTTTATGGTCATAAAAATATTTAAAAGCAGCAGCAGTTACTACTTCAAAAATTGTAGGCTGGCCTATACCGTTTTTAACTATCATTTCACAATGTTCTTTTACATCAGTCAAATATTTAGCAAAATCCTCATCTGAGATTTGTTTGTTATTAATTGTAATTCTCTCGTTGTATTTTTCCAAATGAGGCGATGTATATACACCAACTTTATAGCCAGCTGTCATAAGCACACTTGAAACCATTGAGCAAATAGAGCCTTTACCATTTGTTCCGGCAACATGTACAACTTTAAGACTATCCTGTGGTTTTGACATACTGTCCATTAGAGCATATATCCTATCAAGCCCCAAGTCGTAACCCAACATACCGTATAATTCCTGTAAATATTCTAAAGTTTCGGCGTAATTCATAACTAATTAACCTCATTCCCATATATAATAATTAAGCCACATAAAAACACAGTTACAGCAATATTATAGTACCATAAATCCGACTAAATTCAACACATAAATATTTAATATTTTTAAAACATCATATTTACATAAAAAGCACCACCGAATTAAATCGGCAGTGCTTATTGTTCAACATTACTATTTTTTATTTATTGTAAAAAATCATTATTTTGACTGTTCAAAAAGCCATGTTCTCATTTCAGTATTAGCATAAGCAGGTGTCCATGCAAAATGAGCGCTTGGATAGAATACTTCACCTGGCTCATAAATTGTTGCATTGTACTCAACACCGGCTTCATCAAGAGCTGCTATTGTTGTAGCACCATATAAATCATAAGATACAGCTGGGTCATCTTTTGCATGGAATAACCAAATAGCAACTTTATCTTTAAGTACAGAAGCTTTTTCAGGGTCAAGTCCGCCGCAAACCGGAACTATAGCTGCAAATTCATCAGGATAAGCAGCTGCAACAGCAAATGTGCCAAATCCACCCATTGACAAACCTGTTGCATAAATTCTGTCTTCGTCAACACTGTATTCTGATTTTATTTCCTGTAAAAGGTTATGTGCTGCAATGCTCCAGTCTTGGAATTCATAAGGATTTTCAACTTCTCCAACACTATCATATTCTACCATAAACTGTGTCCAGCCGTTTCCGCCTTCACCTACTACCTGAGGTGAAACAACTATACATTCATTAATTCCGGCCTCTGAATCCTTAGCCCAGATAGTAGCTGACTGGTATCTCTTTAAGAGCATATCAACAGACTGTGCTCTCTGGCCTGCACCATGAAGAACATAAACTACAGGGTATTCTTTAGCTGGGTCATAGTTTGAAGGAACATATAACTCGTAAGGAACTGTAAGTCCTGTTTCGGCATCTTCATAAGTATGCTCCTCAAAAAGGGCATAAACATCAGCTGCGTTATCTCTTACAATATGTATAGTATATTCTTTTTCAGCATCTCCGTTAACAACTTTAATAACTGAATCTAAAGAATAATCAACGCCATAGTCTTCATAAGCTTCAGAAAGTGGAACAATATAGCTGCCATCTTCATTAAGAGCATTGCCGTCAACTGTAATAACAGCGCCTTCTTCTGCTGTAGGTGTAACTTTTACGCCATATATATCATCCTGAACATTAACTGTATATTCTGTAACTTCCGGAGAAAAGTCCGGCTCAAGTTTTGTGCCAGTCATTGAAATATCAGCAACACCAAGAGATGTAAGCTCTGCTGTTACTTCAGGAGCAGTTTCTTCTGATGCAGGTGTTTCTGTTACAGGAGCCTGTTGTTCAGGTACTACAGTTTCAGCAGCAGGAGCTTCTTGAGCAGGTTCTTCTTTAACTTCTTCTGTTACTAAATCAGGAACTTTAAGAACTTGTCCAGGGAAAATAAGGTCAGGATTCTTAAGCTCATTCATTTCAGCCAGTTTCTGCCAAACGGTATTGTATTTAGGTGCAATTTTCCATAAACAATCGCCCTTTTGCACTGTATACTCCCCAGCAAAAACAGTTGCAGTTGTCTGTGTTAAAAGAGCTGCGGCAATCAAAACTGATGATGCTTTTAAAAATTTCCTTTTCATAACAAAACCTCCTTAAAAATTATACGGTTATAATAAAACCAAAAATATTTTACCACACTAATTTAACAGAGTCAAATTTATTTAGGCAATATAATTATATATTATGAAAACCTGACAAAAAATAATGTAAATTTATGACTAATAAAGTATTATTAAATCTAATTTATTATTTAAAATCTACAAAAAATAAAATTTTGAAATATTTAAGCCATTTAGTTAAAATATAATTCATTCAACAACTAAATGTTTTGTATTTTAATATTTCTATAAAAATAAAAGCAGTATCTGTCTTATAACGGATACCGCTTTTAAATAATCAAACTACTGAATTACTCATCTTGTTTTTCATTGCCTTCATTATCTTCTTCGTTTTCATTTTCCCATTCATCATAATAATCATATTCATCACAGGAACAGCAGTGTTTTTTAATAACTAATGCTGCAATGCCCATAGCTCCAACAGCAACTGCTGCCAAAGCACCCATAATAATATACATTGACTTCTTTTCATCTGTATTTTTTATATCTTTTATAATATCCCTTATTTCATCAACTCCAAAATTTTTCATATACATTCCTCCTTATGAATCAATATGCATTAAACAACTCAAAAATATTTCTATAATTAAAATCCTGCCTTAGTTTATTATTACCGTATATCAATAACAAATACCTTTTATTATGCATTTTTAAATGGTGATTTAATACTTAAAATTTTCATCTTTTTTAAACAGTAAATCCATAAAAACAAATTATAAGGTATAAAAAACAAAAGATACATATCGTTTCCCCAAATTATAAGCAAGTTATAAACAGCATGAGCAGCATAGGGAAATATAAATGTATATGCCAAATATTTAATCCCCTTTTTATAATACGTAAAAGACGCTAAATTGTAACCCATTAAAACAGAAAAAAGAAAATGCCCCGGTACTGAAAATATTGCTCTCATAAAAGCTGTTCTTAAACCTCCAAGTTCGGGAGAAAAAACGTATATTATATTCTCTGCCCAAGCAAAACCAAGGCATACGTAGGAACTGTAAATTACAGCGTCAAAAGGCTCGTTAAGATGTTTGTTTTTAAAATTCAAGAAAAATACAAAAACAAGCTTTATAAATTCCTCTGTTCCCGCCGAAAGCACAAAAACAGAAAAAAGACTTCCCTGTTTAATTGGTATGTTTTCTATAGCCAAGTCCAATGCAAGGACATATCCGCAGGATATAAAACCGAAAAGCACAGAAGTAACAAGCATAAAATAAGGCTCTTTTTCATATTTGTCTTTAAAAAACACAAATAATGCCAGCATAGCCGCCGGCGATGCTGCTAACTGAAATAACATATAACACCTCTTTAATCTTTATTTTGTCCCGAAATTAAAATTATATGTTTTGCTGATATTACAATATAATTGATGCAGAATAAAACAAAGATTGAATAATAAATTGTAAATTAATAAAATTTTAGATTAAAAAATGTAAGTTTTTTGCATATATGAAATATCTAATGTAAACATAAGGTAAAATTTGCCGAAAATAATAAAAAAATATGATTTTTGTAAAAAATCATGTGTCAAGCGATTGATTGAACATACTATATTTGATAAAATAATTTTAAACATATAATGTATACGTCAGATATAAGCCAAGCTTTCTGTTTTGGTTTAATACTGGCATAATAACCGTATTAGCTATATTTTATTAACTGGGAGGTATTTTATAATGGGCGGTTTTTTTGGAGTTACATCCAAGACAGATTGTGCGCTTGATGTTTTTTTCGGAGTTGATTATCACTCACATTTAGGAACACGCAGAGGCGGTATGACTATTTATGACCCAGAGTATGGGTTCCAGCGCCAAATACACAACATTGAAAACACTCCTTTTCGTACTAAGTTTGATAAGGATTTAATGGACTTTCATGGTTGTTCAGGCATCGGCTGTATTAGTGACAGCGACCCTCAGCCACTTTTAGTTCGTTCACATTTAGGTCTTTACGCCATTACTACAGTTGGAGCTATAAATAATGCAGAAGACCTTATTAAACAGTATTTTTCAGACCACGGTCATCAGTTTATGGCTATGAGTTCAGGAAAAGTCAATTCAACAGAGCTTATTGCAGCTCTTATAAATCAAAAAGACGATATTGTATCCGGTATACTTCATGCTCAGGATTTAATAGACGGTTCTGCTACAATATTAATACTTACACCGGAAGGAATAATAGCAGCACGTGATAAATTGGGCCGTCTTCCTGTACTTATAGGCAAAAATGAAAACGGATATTGTGTATCATTTGAATCATTTGCTTATCAGAAATTAGGCTATGAAAATGCTTATGAACTGGGACCTCACGAAATAGTAAAAATCACTCCAGACGGATTTGAAACAGTATCCCCTGCCGGTGAAGAAATGAAGATATGTGCTTTTCTTTGGACATATTACGGCTATCCTAACTCAAACTATGAAGGAAAAAATGTTGAGGTAATGCGTTACCGCAACGGTGAAATTATGGCACGTAATGAAAAGAAAAACGGTACTTTGCCTGATGTTGATTATGTAGCAGGTGTGCCTGATTCCGGTCTTCCTCATGCTATAGGCTATTCAAAAGAAAGCGGATATGCCTTTGCACGTCCTTTTGTTAAGTATACACCTACATGGCCTCGTTCATTTATGCCTGCAAACCAGTCAGTACGTAATCAGGTAGCTAAAATGAAACAGATACCTGTTCCGGAGCTTATAAACGGCAAAAAACTTCTTTTTGTAGATGACTCTATCGTTCGTGGCACACAGCTTAGGGAAACAGTTGATTTCCTTTTCAGTGCTCATGCGGCAGAAATACACATGCGTTCTGCTTGTCCTCCTATAATGTACGGCTGTAAATATCTTAACTTTTCAAGAAGTAATTCTGAAATGGAGCTTATTGCCCGTAGAACTATTCAGGAGCTTGAAGGCGATGAAGGCCAGAAACATTTGGAGGAATACGCTGATTCAACAACTGAAAGAGGTAAATGCATGCTTAAAACAATATGCGAAAAACTCGGCTTTAACTCTCTTGGCTATCAGTCATTAGACGGTCTTTTGGAAGCCATTGGTATTGACAGAGATAAAGTATGCACATACTGCTGGAACGGAAAAGAATAATAAATCAATAAACAACATTTTTAATTAATAACTTAAAAGCCCTGAACTGCTTTATAAAATTTATACAGTTCAAGGCTTTTTATTTTTACAAATATTCAAAAAAAATTCTGTATTGTTTAAATTAATAAAATGCTGAATAAATTCAATATTAAATACCAATTTATTCAGCATATAAAAATAGCTTAGTTTTAATTTTAATGTTATTTGTTTTTATCTAATTTTATTTAGTCTTTTAAAACGATTTTATGCCGTAATAACATAATCTTTTAAACGTGAAACTGTTTCATCATCCATATACGCTTCAATAAGTGTACCCTCAAAAGTATGTTCTTCACTTATAATCTCACATTTACCGTAAATTATGTTTAAAAGTCCTCCTTCTGAATAAGGTATAAGAACTTTAGTACATTTCCTAAATGACTTCAAAACTCTTTCGGTTTCAGCAAGCAGTTTTTCCAAGTCCTCACTGTTTTTAGCCGATATTGTTATCTGTGAAATACTCTTCTTATCTTCCGGCACATGAATACTTCCGGCCAAATCCATTTTATTAAACACGGTTATTACCGGCTTACCTTCACAGCCTAAGTCTTTAAGTGTATCATAAACAACCTTCATGTGTTCATCTGCCGAAGGGTCTGAAGCGTCTACTACATGAAGCAGTATATCAGCATACTGAAGCTCTTCAAGTGTTGCCTTAAAAGCCTCTATAAGGTGATGAGAAAGCTTTTGTATAAAGCCTACAGTATCCGTAAGCATTATATTTGTTCCACCCGGAAGCTGAGCCAAACGTGTTGTAGTATCAAGAGTTGCAAAAAGCTTGTCTTCTTCCAAAACGCCGGCATTTGTAATAGCATTTAATATAGTTGATTTACCGGCATTAGTATAACCAACCAGTGAAACTACAACTGAGCCCTTCTTTTTTCTTTGTGTTCTTAAAAGCTCCCTATGTGTTCTTATTTCCTCAAGGCTTTCTTTTAATTCACCTATACGTTCTTTTATATAACGTCTGTCTGTTTCCAGTTTTTTCTCTCCCGGGCCTCTTGTACCAATTCCACCGCCTAAACGTGAAAGAGATGCACCAATACCAGCCAAACGTGAAAGTCTGTATTTAAGCTGTGCCAGCTCTACTTGGATTTTGCCTTCGCTTGAAATAGCTCTTTTTGCAAATATGTCAAGTATAACCATTGTTCTGTCCATAACTTTAGTATTAAGGGCAGACTCAAGATTTTTAAGCTGTGCCGGAGAAAGCTCATCGTCACAAACTACACCTGTAGCACCTAATTCGGCAACAGCATTCTTTAATTCTTCGACTTTTCCTGTGCCTAAATAAAGCCCAGGATTTATTCGTTCCCTTTTTTGTATAAGCCTGCCTACTTCTACGGCACCTGCCGTTTCTATAAGCCTGCTTAGCTCATCAAGACATGCATCAACATCTGTATTATCATTATTTAAGTCTATACCGACTAAAACAACTTTTTCCTGTATCTCCTCTGTGGAATGAAGCTGTGTTTTTTCCGCCATTTGAATCACTCCAGTATTATGTCAAAATAAATCAATAAATTACTCAAACTCGAATTTTATGCCAGAAAGTCTTTCAGCAAAATCATCGATTACGGCCTTTTCTTCGTTTTCGCCTAAAGCAGCAAATGTAACTGAAAAACGGATGCCGTTATCACATTCTTTGTACGGCACAGCTGCAACAAGTTTTTCATTTAAAAGCCAGCTGCAAAAGTCTTCTGCATTTTTGAATTTAATACCATCTTTAATGCCTATAGGTGCTTTTGCATATAAAAACATAGTAGCCTTAGGTTTTTTAACTTTAAAACCGGATTTTTTAAGAACTGCAGCAAGCATATCAAGCCTTCTTGAATATTTTTCAACTGTTTGAGCAGTTATTTCAGTATGCTCAAGGGCATATTTAGCAGCCAACTGTTCAGCTTTAAACTTGCTTAATCCGCTTAAAGATGAAACGGATAAAACGGCTTTTACCATAAGTGCATTACCTGCCGTAAAACCTATTGACCAGCCGGACATGTTAAAAGCACTGCTTAAAGAATGAATTTCTATGCCTACATCTTTTGCCCCGTTTACATTGAGAAAACTAAGCGGTTTAACTCCGTCATATACTATAGGAGAGTATGTGGCATCGTTTACAACAACAAGTTTGTTCTTCTTTGCAAATCTTACAACTTTTCTGAATGCCTTTTCTGTGCCTACAGCACCTGTCGGGTTATTGGGATAATTAATATATATAACTTTTGCCCTTTCGGCTATGTCATCAGGCACAGAATCTAAATCAGGCAAATATCCTTTGCTTTCTGTAAGAGGCAATAAATAAACCTCTCCGCCGGATAATTCAACAGCTTTTAATACCCTGCCACATACAGGTGAAGCAACAATAGCCACATCACCCTGATTAATAAAAGCCTGCATAACTGAAAATACAGCAGACAAAGCACCGGAATTATACACAATATCCGTTTCAGGGTCTAAATTTTCAACACCAAATACGTTTTTCATGTATTGAACTGCTGCAAAAGCAAAATCCTTATCTGTACCGGCAGAATAAACTCTGTTTTCCCATACATTAGCCTCTTTTGCAAATTCATTTATAACACCGTAATCTGCCATAGCATCCGGTTCATTTGAGCTAAAATCTATAAATGTTAATTCAGGATGTTGGGCAACGGCTGAGTCTTTTGATATGTTAATTTTATCATTTACAGATAAAACCATATCCTTTCCAAATCTTCTTCCACCTAATCTTTCAGAAACAATCTTCTGTATGTAACTGTCAGCCATTTTAAATCCTCCCTTTAAAAATTCAAAATATATAATATTCAATTAAGCAAATAAAATTTCGGCATAAATTAAAGATATATCATATATTTTATTGTCTTAAAATGCTAATAAATTATAACATATTATGAATATATTTCAAAGCATAAAATGCCTTCTTTTGCTTTATTTTAAGTCTATTTTTCTGTTTTTTTAAACTAAAAACCAAATAAAAAATCAAAGTAAAAGCAAAATTTACAAAAATCTTTATTAAGTAAAAGGGCACGATAAATAATAAATATCTATCGTGCCGCTGTTTTTAATGAGTATGTTTTGCTTCTTTTAAACTATAGGCTGCATCAAGTCTGCCGTAAATACTTAAGCTGTAAAGTCCGGCAAGACCTACTAATGCAAATATAATTCTTGCAATAAAGCTTAAATTTCCGTTAAATATAGAAGTTACAAGATTAAAATCAAAGAAACCAATAAGTCCCCAGTTTAAAGCGCCTATAATTACAAGTGTAAGCGAAACCCAGTCAAGAATTTTCATAAGACCACTCCTTTATATTAATCTGTTAATAACCTTCCCTTAATATGGCTCAATTATTCGTGTAAAATATATCCGCTAAATTGCTTAAATCTGAATTTGCCACATTGCCGCAGGCCGTTAAGGAAATTTTTTCAAAATCAAAAACTTCATTAGCCGCATTAACTACATCTTCTTTTGTGGCCATTTCTGCTTCTCTTATTATTTCCTCCTGCTCATTGGCATAACCCAGCATTAAAACCGAAACACCGTTTGATGTCATACGGCTTATAGTGCTTTCATTGCCAATTATAAAACCGCTTATAAGCTGTGTTTTTGTTTTGTTAAGAAGTTCCTTTGATATGCCCTTTGATTTAAGCTCCGATACACAGCCTTTAATAATATTGCATACACTTTGAGTCTGAGCCGGATTTAAAGCTGTATACACAGTAAAAGACCCTGTGTTTTCGTAAGATGACGGGAAACTGTAAATTGTATATGAAAGCCCGTTTTCCTCACGAACTCTTTGAAAAAGCATTGAGCTCATGCCGCCGCCGAAAACAGCATTTAAAATAGCATAAGGATATTTCATTTTATGCTCTCTTTTGTATGCCGGAAAGGATAGGCATAAATGAAGCTGTTCAGTATCCTTTTCTTCAGAAGCTATTGATGGGTGATACTGTGCATTTATAGTTAAAATCTTATCCGGTTTTTGTGTTTTCCATTCACCAAAAACTTTCTCAAGTTTGTAAAGCATTTCATCAGTTTTAAAACTGCCTACTACTGAAATAACCGTATTATCGTTTCTGTAATGATTTTTAAAATAATTATATATTTTCTGGGAATTAAAATCAGATATTGTTTCTTCTGTACCGAGAATAGGATGTGCCAAAGATGAATCTTTCCAAATGTTATACTGCATTATATCCTGAACCCTTTCTTCCGGGTCATCATCATACATATTTATTTCTTCTGTTATAACATTTCGTTCCTTAGCAATGTCGGTTTCATCAAAATTTGAATTTAAAAACATATCGCTTAATATGTCCAAAGCCTTATCAAAATGGCTGTCCAGCGTTCTGAAGTGATAACATGTATATTCTTTTGTAGTATAGGCATTTATCTGGCCACCAAGCTCGTCCATATCCTCGGCAATCTGTTTTGAAGTCCTGTTTTTTGTGCCTTTAAACAGCATGTGCTCTATATAATGGGAAATACCCTCATGTTCCTTGTCTTCGTGGGCTGAGCCATTTTTTACATATATGCCAAAAGCCACACTTCTTACATAAGGCAGTTCTTCAAGAACCACTCTTACTCCGTTTGAAAGGGTTTTAAGCTGTATCATATTACACCTCCTGTAAATTATGCTCTCAATTAAATTTAATTATATTCATAAATTATTCCATATAAAATTCATCTATTTTTATGTGAATTAAAAAACGTGTATTCTATGGCTTCTTCAGGGCAAATACTCCTGCATTTTCCACATCTTATACACTCCATGCTGTTAGGATTTTCCACCGGATTACAGCCCATTTTGCATATATTGGCACACATATTACAGTTTATGCATTTATCGGTATTTATACGGTATTTAAAAGCTGAAATAGGATTAAACAAAGAATATATAGCCCCAAGAGGACAAACATATTTACAAAACGGTCTGTAAATTATAACAGAAAGTATCACAACTGCAATAAGTATAAAGCATTTCCAGCCATACAAAAAACCTACAGCACTTTTCATAGCATCATTAAGTGCAACCAAAGGCAAGCCGCCTTCCAGTGTGCCGGCAGGACATATAAGCTTGCAAAACCAAGGAAAGCCCTGACCTATTATATCCGTTATAAAAATAGGCATTAAAATTACAAATATAATTAATATACAGTATTTTAAGTATCTTAAAATTTTATCATACTTAAATGAATTAATTTTAAACTTAAGCGGTATTTTATTTAACAAATCCTGAAACAGACCAAACGGGCATAAATACCCACAGACAAAACGCCCCATAAGTGTGCCTATAATTATAAAAAAGCCTGCTATGTAAAAGGAAAACTTGTATTCATAACTGCCTATTACCGCC
The DNA here is from genome assembly GCA_944384255.1 of uncultured Clostridia bacterium. Lineage (GTDB taxonomy): Bacteria > Bacillota > Clostridia > Lachnospirales > Anaerotignaceae > Neoanaerotignum_A. The sequence goes on along the minus strand of CALWSS010000033.1, from coordinate 48,015 downwards.
TGCAATGCTCCTATGGGGCAAGAAGCTACAGCTCCGGGGCATGAATAGCAGTTAAGCCCCGGAACACATACATTTTTTATTTTGCCCTGATAAATCTTTCCACGTATGAAGCCAATAATATAGGCATTAGTAATTAAAGTCCATACAGCCTGAATAATATGCCTAAAACCGTCATTTCCATTTTTATTTTTAACCAATTCCTATACACTCCAAACAAATATTAACGGCTTTTTCAAAAACAATTATGCTTTCCCCACGGTATATACCAATAAACAAAAACAAAAATCCAGCTAAAAGCATAACTGCCGTAAGAGCCGAGCCTTTATCTTTTAAATGCATAATTTATCAGTTTCCTTCCAGTTCATTAAATTTATCTTCTATTGTGCTGAGCCAGTTTTCTTTGTCTTTAGCACCTAAAATAGTTTTTCCCACAAGTTTGCCTTCACTATCTACAAAAAACGACTCCGGAACAGCCGAAACAGAGCTGGCTTTATTATTCCAAATTACATCATCAGGCATTATATTTGTGTATGTAGCACCTGTTGTATCAATTATTTGCAGAGACTTTGTAAGTTTGTCCTCATTTACACTTCCTGATGAATTAATATCAAGACAAATACCTAAAACATTAAAGCTTTTGCCGCTTTCAGTAAGCTCGTTTTTAATTTCTTCTAAATACGGCATTTCTTCTATGCAGTAACCACAGTTAGTTGTCCAAAGGTTTACAAGAGTTAAATCATACTGAGAAAATATATCACTTTTTACTTCATTCCCCTGTAAATCCACTGTGTCAAAATCGCCTAAATACGGACCATCTTCTGTTTCTTCTGCTCCGTCACTTGTGCTTTGAAAATTTTCCGAGTTGCTGTCAAGATAATTTATTAATTCTTCATCAATCCAGCCCTTTTCTTCCATTTCATCAATAGTAAATTCTCCTGTTAATAAAGCCTGAGCTCTTTCCTCAACTGACGGCATTTCATCTTTAGAACATGCAGAAAAAGAAACTAAAACAAAAAATGCAGAAATTAAAACTAATAATTTTTTCATCTAAAATCTCCTTTATGTATATTTTTTAGCAAAGCTTAGTTTATTATAACCTAACATATAAATATTCATCAATTATAATTTAATGAATATTACAGAATAATATAAATTAGACAATTAAAATACAAAAATGCGGCCTATAAAGGCCGCTTTAATATTAATTATTGCAAAGAACAACTATTTTTTTAGGTGTAGTAACTGCCGGAATACTCTTTGTTGCGGTATCATAAAAAACTACTAAGTTGTGGTCGGCAATACTTCCGTTAAAATACTGGCCGTTTTGCAGATAAACCTTGGTTTCAGGGTCTAAATTAATCTTAAGTGTATTATCTGAGCTTACAAAATCAGAGTTAAAGTAATCAACTTTAATCTTCTGGCTGTAATCACTGTTTAAAGGCTCCACAACAGATGCTTTAAACTGAGGCGGATATATAAGAACAGCCGGTTCGTTTGTGTCGTAATAAAATGTAGCCACCATGCCTTCTCTTAACGGAACATTCTCTGTAAAATACGTTGACCAGTCCACAATAAAATCAGTAACTGTACCGTCTTTTTTAACTACACTGAAAAGCTTGACACAACCGCCATTGCTGAAATCAGTTATGCTTCTTATTACACCGGTAACAGGCATAAACATAGGAAAAAGCTCATTATTATTTTCACCAGGATAATACATATTAATCCCCCGTTAAACGCTTTATTAATAAGTATAATATGCAAAAAAGCGTTATTGGGTACATCAGTTTAAGAAACAAAAACAGCTAAAAAAGGTATTGTAACAATGCAGATTAAAGTTGAAACAAATATAAATTTAGATGCTAAAACTGCATCTCCGCCATACTGACCGGCAAACAAAGCACAAAAACCGGCAACAGGCATTGAATGGCCTATAACAAGCACTGATAAAACCATTTGGTCTGCAATAAACATTTTGGCAAATATAAACACAAGAACAGGAATAAAAATAAGCCTTAAAAACGATACCGCATAAACCCGCCAATCGCCAAAAACTGCTAATATCTTGTTGCCATTAAGAAGCATTCCGCAGTAAATCATGGCAAGAGGCGTTGTAACGGAGCCAAGCCCGCTTACGGCATTTCCTATTGACGAAGGCAGTGAAAAACCAGTTACAAACATTATAATGCCTATAAGTATAGAAACATTAATAGGTGTTATAATAAGGCTTTTCAATGACATTTTATTATCTTTATTATCACCGTATTTTGAAATAATATATATTCCGTAGGTATATGCAAATGTAGAAAAGCCCAAATTAGCAAAAGCCGCATAAAACAAAGCGTCCTCACCAAATACAGCACTCATAACAGGCCAGCCCATAAAACAGTGATTAGGAAATACAACAGCAAATATCCAAACACCAAGGGATTTTTTATCTATTTTTAAAAGCTTGCCTGATAAAACACCTATTATAATACTGAAAAAATATATTATAAGGCTGACTAAATATATAAGAGCTCCTCTTTTTAAAAGCTCCGGTGTATAGCTTGTCTGGAATGTATTAATAACAAGAGCCGGCAGTGAAACACTCATAAGAAACTTAATAAGTCCTGACTCAAACTTTGAATCAGAAACATTTGCTCTTCTTATTACATATCCAATTATTATATAAATAAACAAAGTTATAAGCTTATCGGCAACGGTAAAAAAAGCAGTCATATTTATCTCCTTATGTTTTTTTGACTATATTATCATACCCAGCAGAGCTTTACAATATTATAAAAAATAAACCGCCCGGACATTTAATTCGGACGGTCTGAAATATTATGCTTCTTCAAAAACTATTTTGTTGTCTTGTTCTTTGGCAATAACATTGCTTCCTGCCTTAAAATCACCTTCAAGAAATTCTTCTGCCAACTTATCCTCAACCTTGCTTTGAAGAGCCCTTCTTAAAGGCCTTGCACCATAAGCTTGGTCGAAACCTTCACGGGCAATATATTTAACTGCTGAGTCATCAAACGAAAGATTTAATGACATGCTTTCTTTTGCTCTCTTAGATATGTCATCTGTCATAAGACGTACTATCTTTTCAATGTTTTCTTCAGTAAGGGTATGGAATACTATTATGTCATCAATTCTGTTAAGGAATTCCGGCCTGAACATCTTTTTAACCTCATCCATAACGCCTTTTTTCATATCTTCGTACTGTTTCTGGCTGTCTTCATTTTGAATAAAGCCAAGCTTTTTAGGCTCTACGATGTTTCTTGCTCCTACATTGGAAGTCATTATAATAACAGTGTTTTTAAAGTCCACACTTCTTCCGTGGGCATCTGTAATTCGTCCGTCATCAAGTACCTGCAAAAGCACATTAAATACATCCGGCGATGCTTTTTCTATTTCATCAAAAAGCACAACAGAATATGGTTTCCTGCGAACTTTCTCGCTTAACTGTCCGCCTTCTTCATATCCTACATATCCCGGAGCTGAGCCAATCATTTTAGATACACTGTAGTTTTCCATATATTCAGACATATCTATTCTAATCATGGCGTTTTCATCACCAAAAAGAGCCTGAGCCAAAGCCTTTGAAAGCTCTGTTTTTCCAACACCTGTAGGGCCAAGGAATAAAAATGAGCCTATAGGCCTTTTCGGGTCTTTAAGGCCTACTCTGCCGCGTCGTACAGCTTTTGCAACTGCATTTACAGCTTCATCCTGGCCAATAACTCTTTCATGAAGTATGTTTTCAAGGTTAAGGAGTCTTTGAGTTTCTTCAAGCTGAATACTCTTTACAGGTATTCCTGTCCAACCTGCAATAACATCTGCTATATCATCCGGAGTTACGACCTTTTTAGAACGGTCGCTTTCCATATTAAGTTTCTTTTTAAACTCATCAAGTTTTTCTCTTAAAGAGCACTGCTCTTTTTTAACAGCTGCCGCCTTTTCAAAATCCTCAGTTTTAACGGCTTCTTCTTTTTCTTTTTCCAGTGCACTTATTTTTTCTTCCAAGTCCTTAATTTCGGAAGGTGTAGTATATGATTTAAGCCTTATTTTAGAAGCAGCTTCGTCTATAAGGTCTATAGCTTTATCCGGCAGAAATCTGTCGTTTATATATCTTATACTCATTTTAACGGCTGCCGTAACAGCTTCATCTGTAATTTTTACATTGTGATGAGCTTCATACTTATCCCTTAAGCAAAGAAGCATTTTAATGGCTTCTTCCTCGTTTGGCTCCTCTACTTTTACCGGCTGGAAACGACGCTCAAGGGCTGCATCTTTTTCAATGTATTTTCTGTATTCTTCCATTGTTGTTGCACCTATAATCTGTATTTCACCTCTTGAAAGAGAAGGCTTAAGTATATTTGATGCATCAATAGCGCCTTCTGCCGCTCCGGCACCTATAATGGTATGAATTTCATCTACAAAAAGTATTACATTTCTGTCTTTTCGTACTTCGTCAATTACATTTTTCATTCTTTCCTCAAATTCGCCTCTGTATTTTGAGCCGGCTACCATTGAAGAAAGGTCAAGGCATATTATTCTTTTGTCTTTTAAAGTTTCCGGTACATCACCCTGAGTTATTTTAGAAGCAAGACCTTCGGCAATGGCTGTTTTTCCAACACCCGGGTCACCAACAAGGCAAGGGTTGTTCTTGGAACGCCTGCTTAAAATCTGTATAACTCTTTCTATTTCTCTGTCTCTGCCTACAACAGGATCAAATTTGTTTTCTTCAGCCAATTTATTAAAATCCCTGCTGTATTTGTCAAGGGTAGGAGTTGTAGATTCTTCTGCCGAATCCTGTGCCTGTTCCATGCCTACAGCCGGTGTTTTCTGCCCTTTTTCGCCTTCACCTAAAAGTTCCATTATCTCCTCATAAAGGCGCTGTATATTAACACCCAAAACAATAAGTATTCTAACGGCTATGCAGTCGCTCTCGCCTAAAAGTGCAATTAAAATATGCTCAGTGCCTATATAACCGCTGCCCATGTTTAAAGCAATCTGAACACTTCTGTCGATTACTCTTTTTACCCTTGGTGTATATCCCTGAGGCACACCTTTGCCTGTATTTATGCCTATTGTAGAGGCTATTTTTTCGGCTATATCTTTTTTTGTTATTCCTTGGCTTTCAATTGCTTTGGCAGAAACAGAATCTTCTACCTCAGCTAATCCAATTAAAATATGTTCTGTACCTATATAATCATGACCAAGCTCAGAGGCTGCCTGCTGTGCCATGTCTATAACTTCCTGAGCTTTGCGCGTAAATCCTATATTCATGGTATTCCTCCTTTAATTAAGCTGAACAAAAAACCTTACAGACCAAAGAAATGGTATATCAATTATTATTTTGCAATTCAGATTAAAATTATCCTTTTTAAGAATTAATAATTAAAACAAAGGTTTTGTCAGCCACTCAGACTTTTGATTGCTAAAATCTATCTAAATTAAAAGACTCATATTGAGCCTTTTAATATTCTGATTATAGCACAAAATATTTTTTTGTCACTATTTATTTTTATCATTAATTAAAAAAATTTTGTGAAAAAATACTAATTAATTACTTTTATCTGCTTAAAAACCGAATTTTTCAAAAATTTCTCCCTTTGGAGTACTTTTAATATCAAAATTCTCACCATTAAATTGAAATTTGAGTCTGCCCGACCACAATGCAGTTGAATAATAACCATGTTTTTTATAAAAATACTTGTTGTATTTAGTATCACCATAAAGACCGTAACCACGGCTTGAAAATTGAACTCTGATTTGATGATGTCTTCCGGTTAAAAGCTTTATTTCAACTAAAGACAAGTATTCAAAATCGTTATCGTTTATTGTTTTAATTTTATTATACTCAAGAACAGCTTTTTTTGCTCCTTTTTTATTTTTATCGGCTATGGAAGAAATATTGTTTCTTCCGTCTTTAATCATGTAATCCTCAAAATATCCGCTTTCTGCAATATTTCCACAAACAACCGCATAATAATACTTTTCAGTTTGGCCGGATGTAATGCCCTCTGAAAGAATAGAAGCCGTTTTGCTGTCTTTAGCAAAAAGCACTAATCCGCCTACCGGTCTATCAATACGGTTAATAATGAAACATTCTTTTTTGCAGTGTTTTTCTACAGCTGTCTTTAAATCCTCATCACCTGTTTTATCAGGCTGTGACGGGATGCCGCTTTGTTTTTCAACAGCAATAAAATATTTGTTTTCGTATAATATTTTAATCTCCATATTTTAATAACACTCCGTTACGGCTTTTAATAAAAATCTCCGTTCTGCCGTTATCTGTTAAATACATGTTTTCGCTTTCATCACCGTTGCTGTTAAATATAACCTTAAACTTTTTGCCGTTTTCTGCACCACATCTCCAAACAGGTATAGAAACCATCATATCATATTCATTGTTGTTAAAAGCGGCTATCATAATATCGTTATCATCAAATCTGCCATAAGAAATTAGGCCTGTGCCTTCATTTAAAAACATAACAGAACCGTTTTTAAGCACGCTGTTTTCTTTTCTAAGCTTAATAATAGCCCTATGAAATTCAATAAGGTCTTTATCTTCCCTGCCCCAAGGATATGTCCTGCGGTTATCCGGGTCAGTCCAGCCTGTAAGTCCTGCCTCATCGCCGTAGTAAACAGTTGGTGCTCCTGGCCAAGTCATTTGAAAAAGAACGGCTTCACGGAATATATTTTTATTAATGCCTTCCGATGCACTTACACTGCCGTTTGTGGCAATACGGCCTTCAGACATATTAGTTCTTGTTAAAAACCTTGAGTGGTCATGGTTAGAAAGCTGATTCATGGCACTTACAAGTGACTGATGCGGAAGCCTTGCCATTGCCTGAACCATGGCATTTGCAAAAGCCACACCATTATTGTATAAATCACGGTTGAAATAGTCGCTGTGCTTTTCCATACCTGTAAAAAAGTATGAAACCGGCTCCATAAATGCATCATAATTCATAACGGTGTCCCATTGATTGCCAGTAAGCCATGAAGAGGCATCACCGTAATGCTCAGCCAATATAACAGCTTCAGGGTTTGTGTCTTTAACCCTTTTCCTGAATTTTCTCCAGAAATAGTGATTAAAGCCCTCTGTTTTTCCTAAATCTGCACCTACATCAATTCTCCAGCCGTCTGCATAATACGGCTTTTTAAGCCATTTAGCCGCTGTATCCATAATATTTTTCATTAATTCATGGGAGTCCTCATAATTCAGCTTAGGATGATTATTAAGGCCCCACCAACACTCATAACTTTCGTTTTCCGGCCAAGCGTTTTCATCATGCCATATAAAATAATTCTTATATTTGCTTTCTTTACTGTGAAAAGCTCCCATTGACTCCGTTCCGCTTTTTGTGTAAATATGCTCTCTGTCCAGCCATTTATTAAAGGCTCCGCAGTGGTTAAAAACACCGTCTAATATAATTTTTATGCCATACTCATGGGCTTTCTTTACAAGAAGAGCAAAAAGTTTATCGGACTCTTCAAGATTAACCCTGTTTGTCGTTCTTACTATATATCTTTCTGCATTTTCGTTTGAATGTTCGCCTTTTTCAAGTATTCTGCCTTTATCCTGAACAATCTTTCCTATGTGTGGGTCAATATGGCTGTAATCCTGTGTATCATACTTATGATTGCTTGGGGAAACAAAAAGCGGATTAAAATAAACCGCTTCAATCCCCAGCCGGCTAAGATAAGGAAGTTTGTCAATTACACCTTGCAAATCTCCACCGTAAAAATTTCTTACATCATCGGAAGACGGAAATTCGTTCCAATCTTTTTTAAATACAACAGGCTTACCTAAATACATATACTCATTTGTAATGACATTATTATTTTTGTCGCCGTCACAAAATCTGTCTACATATATTTGATACATAACAGCACCGTTTATCCATTTAGGTATATCAAATCCATATATAATCATAAAATCGGCATAATGCAGTATCTCTTCACTAACACCGACTTTAGAATAATAATACGTTTTTTCCCCTCTTTTTATCTCGAAATAATATTTTAAAATATCCTCATAGTATTCTAAGTCACAAAAATAAAAGTCAAAGCCCTTTATGCTTTCAAACTTTTCCATTTTAAATATATTACTTCCGGCTACAATGCAAACGGAATCAATATCATTTTCCGCTGTTCTTATTTTAACAGTTACTCTGTCACCTTTTTTAGGGTTAGAAGGAAACCTGTAAAATTCTGTTTCGTCGCTGAACACAGCCAGCCTATTTAATTCTGATATATAGTTTTCCAAATTCACCACTCCCGCATAGAGTATATTATTTTAAAAAAAATATTTTGTCAACAAAACAAACAGGCTTAAATCCGCTAAAGCTTATACAGATATTTTATATGTGAAAAAGACAGTCCATATAGGACTGCCTTTTTCACAAAGAGAAGGTATTTCAAAGTGGGATTGCAGTGTAACTGCTTAATATTTGGGAATCTCCACGTATATTATAATACCACAATGTTAATTTTTTGTCTATAACTATTTAAAAATATTTTTAGCTGCTGTAATTTTCTAAAACCCTATTGAGGCTATAGTCTCCAACTACTGAGAAACCTTTTTTTAAACGTTCTTTTTCAATATCGCTTAAACCATTTGTATCGATAGTTGTAATCTCCTTAATTGCACCCTTTACACCGTTTTCCTCATAGTAAACTGTGATATACCCGTCTTTTTCACAAACTATATATTTTTGTGAATCCTTGCCATATACAGTTTTACGCATTACAACTTCCTGGGGTGAAAAAGATATTATATCCCAATTTGTGTAATATTTAACCATGTCATCCAGAGTTAAACCAAGCATAAAATATGGCGGCTCATCTTCCGTAACTTTAGTTGAGCCCTCATCTGCATAATAATATTGATACACCATTTTTGTAGATGGATTAATTTTATTATCAGATGCCAAAACAGCGGCATCTTCATTATTAATATTATCTTCTTTTGCTGTATTATTATCAGATAATGAAGAATAATTATCCCTAACACGGCTTAAAGCAGCATAATATCCTGCAATACCACACACAACACATAAAACAGCCGTTACACTGATAATTATTAATTTATTTCGGTTCATAATATATCCCCTTTCAGGGATATTATGGACAAAGAATAATGCAATTATTCATATTATGCCATAAGCTTTATATAAATAAAGAAACACTTCTGCATCTCTTTAGTTACAGAAGTGTTTTTATTTTTAATTATAAAAGTGAAAGCTTTTCACAAATAGATGCCAGTTTTCTTCCTCCCGGCAGCATATAAATATCTTCTTTCAGTATGCCTTTAATAAACAGCATTACAAAGAAATATACTATAACGCTTATTAAAATTGATACCAAAGTAATTATTGTATTATTAGGAAGCACCATAAACAAACCCTTATATGCTCCATAACAAACAGCACCCATTATTAAAGAAGCAAAAATAGGTTTAAACAAAAGGTCTGTAAGTTTAAGACGCATACGTGTTATCCTTTTAAGTGCCAAAAGGTTAAGTGATGATGCAACAGCATAACAAGCTATTGTTGAAATAACTGCACCTTTAACATTTATAGCCGGTATAACAATAAGTATATAGTTAAAGAATATTTTAGTTACAGCTCCCCAAAAAGCATTTATTGCCGGTATACGGACCTTGCCTATACCCTGCAAAGTACCTGTTACTATCTGAGATAAGGCCAAGAAAATAATTGAAATTGAGCCTATTCTTAAAAGACTTCCGCCTTCCGGTACAGTTGGGAAAAGCATAAGCAGTATCTGGTCTGCCAAAACAGCCATTCCTATAGCAGCCGGCACTGATATTATCATAGAAATTTTAATCGCTGTATTTATTTTACGTTCAACTGATACCTTGTCTTTAAGAGCCATAGATGCTGCTATATTAGGTACAGCCGCAGTTGCTATAGATGTTGAAATAGCAACAGGCAAAGTTGTAAGGACAACATATTTTCCTTGAAGCTGGCCGTATAAAACCTCAGCTTCTTCATTTGTAAATGCTCCCGATTCCAAAAGACGAGACATAACCATGGACATATCCACAAGATTAGTTATGCTGTATATAGCTGTTCCGATTATAATAGGTACTGCCGTTGAAAGCAGTATTTTCAATATTGTCGATGTAGATTCAATTTCATAGCCTACTACAGGCCTTCTGTTGCGTTTATTTATACTCTTTGAATTAAGCCAATATACAAAAAGCATAACAATTAAACCGGCAAAAGCGCCTATTCCTGTTCCTGCTGTACCGCCTGCGGCACTTAAAGCAACTGACTGTTTAATAAATATATAAGCCAGTAAAACACTGAATACAGCATTAAAAATCTGCTCTACTATCTGTGAAAATGCCGTTGGGACCATATTATTCATGCCTTGAAAATAGCCCCTTAAAACAGACATTATGCCAACTATAAATATAGTTGGAGCCAGTGTTAAAAGTGTATAGTAGGCACCGGGTATTTTACAAATATTAACAGCTATAGGCTCGGCAAACAGCATTAAAAGCACCATAAAAAACAGACCCATAGCCGACGAAAAAGCAAGAGAAACTTTAAAAACCCTATGTGCATTTCTGTACTGCTTTAAAGCCAGTCTTTCGGAAACCATTTTACCTATGGCTGCCGGAAGTCCTGCTGAAGAAAGTATAAGCAGAAAATTATACACTTGGTATCCGGCTGAATATATAGCATTTCCACTGTCACCTATAATGGCAGTCATAGGCACTCTGTAAAGAAAGCCTATAAACCTCACTATCATACTGGCTGCCGCAAGTATAGCCGCCTGTTTTATAAAAGAGCCGCCTTTTTTCTTTTCCATGGCACACCTACATCCGTACTAACATAAACTTTAATTATTCAAAATATCAATCGTTGTTTTCAGCCTGCTGAGCACGATTTCTTGCTTTTTTTCTCTGCTGGGAATCAAGTATCTTTTTCCTCATTCTAAGGCTCTTAGGAGTAACTTCTACAAGCTCATCATCAGCTATAAATTCAAGACACTGCTCAAGGCTCATTTCAATAGGCGGAACAAGCTTTAAAGCCTCATCGGAAGCTGAAGTACGCATGTTTGTAAGCTGTTTCTTTTTGCATACGTTTACTTCCATATCATCAGCTCTTGAGTTCTTGCCTACTATCATACCGGCATAAACCTTAACTCCGGCACCAATAAACAAGCTTCCTCTGTCCTGAGCATTGAAAAGACCGTAAGCAACAGCATCACCGCTTTCAAAAGCAATAAGAGAACCTTGTGAACGTTTTGCTATTTCGCCTTTATATGGCTCATAATCAGAAAATACAGAGTTTAAAATACCGTTTCCTTTTGTGTCTGTAAGGAATTCGTTTTTATATCCAATAAGACCTCTTGCAGGTATAGAGAATACAAGTCTTGTATATCCGCCTTTTGAAGGATACATGTCTGTCATTTCGCCTTTACGTGAGCCAAGCTTTTCAATGACGGAACCAACAAATTCCTCCGGTACGTCGATGTAAACCTTCTCCATAGGCTCACATTTTTCACCGTTAATCTCTTTAAAAAGCACCTGAGGCTTAGCTACTTGGAACTCAAAGCCTTCACGACGCATTGTTTCTATAAGTATTGAAAGATGAAGCTCTCCACGGCCAGAAACTTTAAAAGCTTCTGTAGTTTCAGTATCTTCTACTCTTAAGCTTACATCTGTGTTAAGCTCTTTGTAAAGTCTGTCTCTTAAATGTCTGCTTGTTACAAATTTGCCTTCTGTTCCGGCAAACGGGCTGTCGTTAACAGAAAAAGTCATTGAAATTGTAGGCTCGGAAATTTTAACAAAAGGCAATGGATCCGGATAGTCTACAGCACATATTGTATCTCCAATGTGTATATCTGAAATACCTGAAATTGCTACAATGGAACCAAAAGAAGCTTCTTTAACTTCTACTCTTTCGAGGCCTTCGTATACATAAAGTTTGCTGATTTTAACTTTCTGATTCTTTTCTGGGTTATGAATATTAACAATAGTACATTCATCATTTACATGGATTGTACCGTTTTCAATTTTTCCTATACCTATTCTGCCTACATATTCACTGTAGTCAATAGTAGTAATTAAAGACTGAAGCGGAGCCTCTGCATCACCTTCCGGTGCAGGAATATGATTAATAATTGTTTCAAAAAGACACTTCATGTCTGTTCCCGGTACATCCGGGTCAAGTGTTGCAACACCGTTTCTTGCAGAAGCAAAAACAAAAGGTGAATCAAGCTGTTCATCACTGGCGTCAAGCTCCATAAACAGTTCAAGAACCTCGTCAACAACTTCCTTGCATCTTGCTTCAGGCCTGTCCATTTTATTTACACAAACAACAACAGGCAGGTCAAGCTCAAGAGCTTTTCTTAATACAAATCTTGTCTGAGGCATTGGGCCTTCAAATGCATCAACAACCAAAACAACACCGTTAACCATTTTAAGCACACGCTCTACTTCTCCTCCGAAATCAGCATGGCCCGGTGTATCTACAATATTAATTTTACATCCGTTATAATGCACAGATGTGTTTTTTGAAAGTATAGTTATGCCTCTTTCTCTTTCTATATCGCCAGAGTCCATAACTCTATCCTGAACAACTTGGTTTGAGCGGAATGTACCGCTTTGTTTTAAAAGTACGTCTACAAGGGTAGTCTTGCCGTGGTCTACATGGGCAATAATGGCTACATTACGTATGTCTTCTCTTTTTGTTCTCATTAAAATTACTCCCAACATAAAACTATTATATCTATAATCACTAACCAAAGTATTTTACCATACGGCAAAAATATTATCAAATTTTTTTCGCAAAAAATTGAAAATAATGCCAAATAAACTTAAAAATCATTTGTGTTTTTAAACCCAATAAAGTCGGTATTTTTGTTTATTTTTTACAATAAAAATCATTTTTATTAATGCAAAATTAAAAAAAAAGCCTTCCCAAAATATGGGAAAGCCGTTTTGTATAACCTGTTATCTATATATCAAATGCCAAAATTGTACAGTTGACTATATTTCAAATGGATTATATGCGTGTTACATTAGCAGCCTGTGGTCCTTTAGCGCCCTGAACAACTTCGAATTCTACCTGCTGGCCTTCTTCAAGTGTTTTGTAACCGTCAGCCTGGATAGCTGAGAAGTGTACAAATACATCGTCTTCGCCTTCAACAGAAATGAATCCGAAACCTTTTTCTGCGTTAAACCACTTTACTGTACCTTTTTTCATTTAAAAATCCTCCTACTTTTAAAGCAAAATATTAATTGGAACAGTTAAAAGAATAGCACAATTTCCAAAGAGTGTCAACAGTTTATTTCATTTTTAAGATTTTTTTTGGTTACATTCAACAACCATATTGTTCGTCTTTCAACAAATTTTGACACACAATGGCATTTCTGGCTAATTCATCACATCTTTCATTTTCCAAATTGTCATTATGGCCTTTAACCCAGACAAACTTTACACTGTGTTTTTTTAATAAAGCAGAAAGCCTAATCCATAAGTCACTGTTGGAGGCCTTTTCTGTTTTTGTTCTCATCCAGTTATTTTTCTCCCATTTTTCCATCCAGCCTTTGTTAATGGCATCTACAACATATTTTGAGTCGCTGTAAAGAGTTACTTCACATGGTTCTTTTAAAGCCGATAGCGCTTCAATAACAGCCAGTACTTCCATACGGTTGTTAGTTGTCTTTTCAAAGCCGGCAGAAAGCTCTTTTCTGACACCTTTGTATATGAGAACTGCACCATAGCCGCCTTTGCCGGGATTTCCAGAGCATGCTCCGTCAGTGTAAACATCAACTGATTTCATTTGTTTTCTCCTTTATTTAGTATAGCCAAACCTGACTTCAAATCTTCAACAGTTGTAATTTTAATGTTGTCATAACTGCCTTCAACTGCTTTTACTTTTCCTCCGCTTATTTCAATAACCGATGCATCATCTGTTACATCGGCATCTGAAGGAAGGTTTTCATAAGCATTTTTAATTAAGTCATACTTAAATGTTTGTGGTGTCTGAACGGCACGTAATGAACTTCTTTTAAGAGTTTTAACTACAATACCATTTGAGTCTACTTCTTTTATTGTGTCTTTAACTTCTACAACCGGAATACAGGCACCGTATTTTTCAGCTTCAGTTAAAGTTTTAGTTATTATTTCTTCTGTAACAAAAGGTCTTACTCCGTCTTGAATCATAACATAGCGGCATTTATTTTCAAGGAACTTTATGCCGTTATAAACCGAATTATATCGTTCTTTTCCGCCTTCTATAACACTGTAAGCAGTTTTTTTGCAATGCTCTTTGCATAAATCAGAACAAGTTTTAATATCATCTTTAGGTGCAACAACAACTATCATATCAACTTTGTCACATAAATCAAATTTACTTATTGTAAGAGCCAGTATAGGCACATCATTAAGTTTTAAAAACTGTTTTTTTACATCACTTTTCATACGTGAGCCTTTGCCGGCCGCCATAATAAGACAAGCGCAGTTTACCATTTTTACCTCCATAAAAAACATGTCCATGCCAAAAAGGCACAGACATATAATTTTTAATCCTTTTTCTTGCCAAATATCATTCTTCCGGCAGCCGTTTGAAGCACACTTGTTACAACAACATCTATAGTTTCACCAATAAACTTGTTTCCGCCGTCAATAACAATCATTGTTCCGTCGTTAAGATATGCAATACCCTGACCGTACTCTTTACCGCTTTTAATAATTGTTACCTTCATTTCTTCTCCCGGAAGAACAACAGGTTTAATAGCGTTTGAAAGCTCGTTTATGTTAAGTACTTTAACTCCCTGAAACTCTGCAACCTTATTAAGGTTAAAATCGTTAGTAACAACAAAAGCATCCAGCTTTTCTGCCATTTTAAGAAGTTTGGAGTCAACTTCCATAGGTTCTTTAATATTAAAGTCAACAATTTCAACGCTTACAGCAAGCTGTTTTTGTATTTCGTTAAGTATATCAAGACCCCTTCGGCCTCTGTTTCTTTTAAGAGAATCCGACGAATCGGCTATATGCCTGAGCTCCTCCAGAACAAAATTCGGAATAATTATTTTTCCCTCAATAAAGCCTGTCTTAAGCAAATCAAGTATACGTCCGTCTATAATAACGCTTGTGTCAAGTATTTTAGGCTTTCCGTAAGTTATGTTTTTATTTATGCTTCGAGTATTTTCCAATATAGAGCTAAAACCGCCTATCTCGTCTTTTTTGCTCCTTGCAACTCTGTATCCCAGAACACCGAATACAATATTTAAAATAATAATAATACATGAACCTATAAATCCGTACTTACTGGCCGGTATTCCAAGAAGATTGGCTATTACTAAGCCGACTATTATACCAAAAACACTGGTTAAAAGCTCTTTAAGGCTCATTTTGCTCAGTTTTGAAGCAGTCTTGTCCATCATGTTCATAATGGCATTACTAATAATATGAGCAAATATAAAAAAGAAAATTATTCCCAGCACAATGCCTGCTATAATATAAGAATATGACGGCACAAAATCGCCTATTTTCTCTATATTTGCATTATAAATCAACTTTAAAAACAAGCACATAATAAAAGTAAATATAATACTTTCAACCAGTTCAAGAACTCTTTTTATAATACACTACCCCCTTTCATACAGTAAAATTAAGGTAAAATCCTGATTAATATATAATATCAGTAAAATAATTCTTTCGCAAGATATTCTTCGGCTTTATCTTTTTCCATTTTTTTCGAAAAAGCGACTTCGCTTAAGACTGTTTGCTTGGCATTATTAAACATTTTTTTCTCAGCACCCGAAAGACCTCTCTGCCTTTCCCTAAGGCACAGACTTCTGGCAACTTCTGCTACTTCGCTTATTTTTCCTGTACGAATTTTTTCAAGATTTTCTTTATAACGTACATTCCAGTTGTTCTGTATTGCAGCATGAGAAGAAACGGCTTTTTTAAGAGCATCTGATATTTCGGACTCACTTGCAACAGGCCTTAATCCTATAACCTCGGCTTTTGACACACCAACTTTAATTTTAAGGTTGCCGTTAGGTATACGAATAATATAATGTTTTTCTTCACAGCCGTTTATATTCTCCGTTTCAACATTTTCAATAACGCCTGCCCCATACATAGGGTATACAATTTTTGCTCCTTCTTTAAACATTCTGACACATCCTTTTTAATCCCAGCAAATAAAACCACAACATACTGTTAATATTTACATATTAAGCAGTAAACATACCAGAACTTGTATATGGTGTTTAACTTAAAGCATTTGTTAAACATCGTGAAAGATTGTTTAGGTCATAGAAAAAGTATTTATACCATTAAAATCCTCAATATAACAACGTTTTAGTATAATTTCACAGATATACAGAAATATTATATCACAGTTTTTAAAGCAAATCAAAATATTTTATTTTATCAATAACCAAATTATATGTCAATATAAAAACCATAGGTTTTTGAAAAGAGTTAATATTTTACTATATTATTAATCTTGTATTTTAATATTGACACTGTGTGCCTTTAATGCTAAATTAAAACCATAATGTAACCATAACAAGTAGTATTTAAAACAATATGGAGGCCAAGTATGTCTAATTTTCAAATTTTTACAGACGGTTCGGCTGATATTCCTTTAAATATAGCTGATGAAAAACAAATAAGCATTATACCTTTTTATATTTCATTTGATTCTGAACACTATTACAAAGAGCTTTTTGAGATGTCAAGAGAAGAATTTTTTGATAAACTTATAAATAAAAAACTCTTTCCAAAAACATCACTGCCATCTGTTCAGGATTATATAGACTCATTTACACCTGCCTTAGAAAAAGAAAACGATATTGTGTGCTTTACAATTACAGACACATTAAGCGGTTCATATCACTCAGCTTTAACGGCAAAAGAAATACTTTCGGAAAAATTTACCGAAAGAGAAATCTATATAATCAATTCTTGGGCAGCAACAGGTGCAACTCAGCTTATGGTTTATGAAGCATGCCGAATGAGAGATAACGGATTAAACCCTAAAACTGTTTTTGAGATATGTGAAAAAATGAAGAAAGAACTTAGAATAATGTTCATGGTTGGTGCTCTTACACATCTTGAAAAAGGCGGAAGAATAGGAAAACTTGTTTCACTATCCGGCGGCATACTTAAAATTAAGCCGCTTATTGAACTAAAAAACAGTGAAATTAATGTTGCTGGAGTAGTTCGAAGCCGTAAGAACGGTCTTAAAAAACTTGTTGAAATAACAAAAGAGCATTTTATAAAAAATAACGAAAACCCTAAAAATTATGTTTTTACAATAGGCACAACAAACACGCCTGAAGAAGTGCCGGTATTTTTTGATGAGCTAAAAAAAGAACTTCCGGCAGAAAATTTTATATCACCTTTTTATATAGGCGCTACAATAGCATCACACACCGGACCGGATACTGTAGGAGTATGCTTTGTTAAAAAATACGAATGTTATGTATAAAAGTAAAAATTAGATTATTATACTAAAATGCCGCAGACATTTAACTGTCTGCGGTTTATTTTTATACTTTTATTTCGACAATACTTCCACCAGCTTTTCTTTTAGTAACAGAAATCTGTTTGTCAATTCTTTCTTTAAGCTCTGAAACATGTGAAATAATCCCTACCAGTTTATTGCTGTCTGTCACTTTTAAAAGCGCCCTTACTGCCTGTTCAAGGGATTGAGAATCAAGAGAGCCAAAGCCTTCGTCAATAAACATTGTGTCAATTTTTATTCCGCCGCAGCTTGACTGCACCTGTTCTGAAAATCCCAAAGCCAAAGAAAGTGCCGCTTTAAAAGATTCACCGCCTGAAAGACTTTTTATACTTCTTACCGAAGATGTATAGTGGTCTATTACATCAATTTCAAGACCGGTACGGCTTCTTAAATTATCAGCTTCAGTACGTCTTCTCATTTCATACTGCCCGTCTGTCATAATCATAAATCTTGTATTGGCTCTGTTAAGTATCATATCAAAATATGCAGACTGGATATATGCTTCCAATGTAATTCTATCTTTACCCGGTATATTTCCGTTTGCAGTATCTGAAAGAGGCTTTATAATTTTAAGCCTGTTTTCGTAATCTTGAAGTAATTTTGATTTTTGTTTTATGCTGTTGTAAGCCTTTTTATTGCTGAAAATCCTGTTTTGAATTAAATTAATTTTTTCAGTTAATAAATTTTTGCTTTCTGTTATTTTATTTCTTTCATTTTCAAGAGCTGAAATATCGTAACTGCCTAAACCGTCTTTCTGTGATTTAAGAGTTTTTATTTTTGAGTCGTTTTCTATTATCAGCTTATTTAAAGTGTCAAAATCATTTTGGGCATTTTCAATTTTTGTTTCATGTTCTTTTTTTAGTTTATTTAAATTTGTAATTTGTTCAAGAGCTTCAGTCTTGTTTTGATATATAAGGTTTTTATTTATGTTTTCCAACTGTTCTTTATTTGACTTATTCTGAGCAGTATAATAAGTTATTTCATTTTGAAGTTTAATTATATATTCTTTTCCTGTTTTAATTCTCTGCTCAGTTTCTTCTGATTTTTCAGATGCTTCAAGTTTTAATTTGGCATATTCTTTATTTTTACTGAGAAGCTGTTTTATATCCTGTTCCAATTTTTTGTTACTGCTTTCTTCCTTATTAATTATTTCAGGAATATCATTAAAAGCTGTATTTTCCGGCACAAAAGAACAGCCTTTTTTTATTTCTTTTTCAAAAGACAAAAGTATGCCCTTTGCCTTTCCTGCCTCAGAACTTAAAGTACTTGTTTCACTATTTACAGTTTCCCTTTGCTTTTTTAAGTCCTCAAGCTCATTATAGGAAGGTGCATTTTCTGATATTTCTGCTTTTTTAGGGTGCTCAGTTGAACCGCAGACAGGACACATTTCTCCTTCTTTAAGGTCTTTTGCCAGAAGACCTGCCTGTTCGTTAAAATAAGCTCTCTCTTTTTGCAGGTAAAGCTGTGTTATTTCGTTATTTTTATTATATGAAATTATATACTTATTTTTAGCATCATTATAATCTTTTAAAGCTGTATTATAGTTTTCATACAGCTCTTTAAATTTTTCTATTTCTTTTTCAGAAATTTCCAAATCTTTAAGCTTAAACTCAAGCTCTTTAATTTCATTGTCTATGTTTTTAAATTTTTCAACAGTGTCTTTGTATTCCTTAAGTTTATTTTCAAGCTGGTTTAATCTAATATTGGATTTTTCAAGAGTTTTTGTATTATCAGATATTTTTTTATTGCACTCATTAATTTTGCTGTTTATATTATCAGCTCTTTCGTATGATTCCATTTGAGAATTTATATTGTTTATGTTTTTTTCAATTTCCGTTATATCTTCTTTAAGCTCAAGAGCCTTTTGCACTTCTTCCCGGCTTTTTTCAAGAAGCGGCCTGTTCTCACTGTCAAATCTTACGGCAGTGGTAAGTTCTTTTTCTATATTTATTGCCTGCTGAGCTTTGCCCATAACAACATTCAATTCCTCAAGGCGCTTTTCCTCAGCCTTAAGTTCATTATTATAAGAAGCAAGCTCCTCAGTATCAATAGTTTCAATTTTTGAAATTTCATTTAAAGTGTTATCATATCCATTTGAGTAATCAGCATTTAATGTTCCTTCAGGTGTTTCAACAGTTAAAAGCACGCTTTCAATTTCAGCCTTAACTGAGTCGTACTTATTTTTTAATTCTAATGTTTCGTTTTTCAGTTTTTCTTGACAGATTTCAAATTTTTCGGTATTGAATATTTCTCTGAAAACCTTGTTTCTCTCTTTTGTCTGCTCCGTTATAAAACGCATAAAATCACCTTGAGCAATCATCGAAATTTGAGAAAACTGTGAAAAATTAACACCTAATATGCTTTCAACTTTCTCATTTACGGCTTTGTATCCGCTTATAACGCTTTTATCCGGCAAAATCAATTCAGCCTCGGCTTTTTGCTTAATTAATTTGTCGCCTCTTTTGGCCTTTCTTGTATATTCCGGATTTCTTCTTATAAAATAAATACAGTCCCTGTGCAGAAATTCCATTTCAACATAAGTTTGGGTATCATCGGATGAATATTTGCACCTGAGCATTGAAGGCTCTCTGACTTTTCCGCTGGCAGTGCCGAAAAGAGCAAAAGAAATGGCATCAAAAATGCTTGTCTTTCCTGCACCTGTATCCCCTGTTATAAGAAAAATACCTTTGTTTCCTAAAAGTGATAAATCTATTTCTGTTTTGGAGTCATAGGGTCCAAAAGCCGATATAATTAATTTTAACGGTCTCAAAGCAATTCCTCCTCAACGCTTTCAAATATCCTCTCTATCTCTTTAAGCTGTTGACTGCTTACAGGCATGTTATTTTGAAGTTCAAAAAGTTCACAAAACAATTCTGTGGGACTTTTATTTGTGTCAACATTGCTGACAAAAGTTTCAGAATTAGTTTTAGCTCTTAAATTATCATAGTCAATAGTCATTATATTTGGATATATGCTTCTTAACTTTCCTATAGCATCTATAATTTCGTCATCATCTTTAAGCACTATTTTTATATAGTCATGGGTATTGGTGTTAATGTAGTTTTGTCTGTTTGTTATTTCGTCATAGCATCCCCTTATCTCACGCATGTCGTGAAGCGGGACAAAAGGAATTTTGTTTATAGAAACATTTCCCTTTTCATTTAAGTCAACAACAACCATAGCCTTTTTTTGGTTTATCTCAGAAAAAGAATATTTCAAAGGAGAACCGCTGTAAATAATATTTCTGCCCATTTTTTGAGGACCATGTATGTGTCCTAAGGCTGTATAATCAAATATTTCAAAAAGCGATGCATCTACATTGTCAATGCCACCTACAGAAACTTCTTCTGAATCGCTTCTCTGGGCACCGGTTACAAACTGATGAGCAACAATAATATTTCTTTCATTTTCATTTACAGATGCATTTTCCAAAACAACTTTTAAAGCTGAATTATAATCTGTCATTTCAGCATCTTCATAAAACCTTTTTACATTTGCCGGCTTTATAAAAGGAAGAAGAAAAATATTAACTTTTCCGTATTTATCCTCGAAAACATGTTTTTCAATTTTTCCGTTATATACACCTGAAAAATATACACCGCTTTTTGACATAATGCCTGAACCAAAGGCTATTCTCTGGGGTGAATCATGGTTTCCGCTTACAGCGTATATTTTTATGTCTTTTTGAGAAAGCTCGGTAATAAAGCGGTCAAAAACTTCAACTGCTTCTGCCGGCGGAACACTTTTATCGTATATATCGCCGGAAATAATAACTGCATCGGCTTTTTGCTCTGCCGCAGTTTTTATAACCTGATTTAAAACGAAAACTTGGTCGTCAAGCACTGAAAATTCATTTACCTTTTTGCCTAAATGTATATCAGAAATATGTATAAACCTCAAAATCTTCACTCTCCTGTTAGACATTGTAAAATAATTATATCAAAACATGTATTATATTCAAATATTGCAAAAATTATATTATAAAAAATTTTTTTGTTGTTTATATGATGATTATATGATAGAGTAATGTTTATTGTAATATTATATATTATTAGATTAGGGGGTTGTAAAATGGAAGGAACGATTTGGACATTAGTGCCGCCTATACTGGCTATTACTCTGGCACTTATTTCAAAAGAAGTTTACTTCTCACTCTTTGCCGGTATATGTGCCGGTGCACTTTTTTACTCCAATTTTTCCGTAAGCGGAGCAATTTCCACAACAGTAGACATTATGAGCAGCAAGGTTGGTGGAAATATATGCATTATAATTTTCCTTGTGCTCCTTGGCATGATGGTTGCACTGATGTCAAAATCCGGTGCATCTAAGGCATACGGAAAATGGGCATCTAAAAACATCAAAACAAAACGTGGAACTCTTTTGGCTACTGTGGCATTAGGTGTACTTATATTCGTAGACGATTATTTTAACTGTCTTACAGTTGGTACAATAATGAGTCCTATTACAGACAAGCAAAAGATTTCAAGAGCCAAGTTAGCATATATTATTGATGCTACTGCAGCGCCTGTATGTATTATTTCGCCTGTTTCCAGCTGGGCCGCAGCTGTAAGCTCATCACTTCCTGAGGATACCACACTTGACGGTTTTGTTATGTTTTTAAAATCAATTCCGTTTAACTACTACGCTATTTTAACAATAGTAATGCTGCTTATGCTTATAATACTTAATTTTGATTTTTCTAAGATGAAAGAATATGAGCTTAAATACGGCAGCAGTGTTACAGGAACAAAAGCCGAAATTGAAGATGAAATTATATCCGGTGAAAGAGGAAAAGTTTGTGACCTTGTAATTCCTATTGCAGCTCTTGTTGTATTTTGTGTAGGAGCAATGCTTTATACCGGCGGAATACTTGACGGAAACGGAATTATTAACTCATTTGCAAACTGTGATTCTTCATTCTCACTTGTTATAGGTTCATTCTTTACAATGATTGTTATAGCGCTTTTATATCTTCCAAGAAAAGTTATAACATTTAAACAGTTTGCCGAATCACTTCCAGAAGGATTCAAGGCAATGGTGCCTGCCATACTTATACTTACATTTGCATGGACATTAAGCGGTGTATGTGGTGATGAATACCTTCAGATTGGTACCTACGTAAAAGGTGTTATAAACAACAGCAGTTTGCCACATGCCATTATTCCTGGCATATTCTTCCTTGTGTCATTATTCCTTGGTTTTTCTACAGGTACTTCATGGGGAACATTTGCAATACTGCTTCCTATAGTTTGTGCTATATTTAACTCAGAAGCAACAAACATTATGATTTTATCAATGTCATCAGTTATGGCAGGTGCTGTATGTGGCGACCATATTTCACCTATTTCTGATACAACAATACTTTCATCAACAGGTGCTCAGTGCAACCATATTGAACACGTAAACACACAGATACCTTATGCTTTGCTTGTAGCCGGAATATCTTTTGTATGCTACTTAGTTGGCGGCTTTACAGGAAACGGCTATATTGGCCTTATTTTAGGTCTTATAGCTACCCCGGCTATATTATTCGGATTATACAAAAAACACAGAGAAGTGTAAAACAATACTAAAATTGCTTTAGAAAATTAATAAACAAAAAAAATTCCCGCAGACAATACTGTTTGCGGGTTATTTTTTGCTTAATATAATTTTTTAAATGTTTATTATAAAATATTATTCCGTTTTTTTAGTTAAGTTCATCTCTGTTAATAGCGTTGTACAGCATTTTTCGTGCTATTACAGAGGCATTGGCACTTCCGTCACCGTTTTCAAGCACAACTGAAACAGCATATTGTGGATTATCCGCCGGTGCAAAGCCTACAAACCACAAATGGTCGTTTCCGGAAGGATTTTCAGCTGTTCCTGTTTTGCCTGCTACCTGAAAATAATCCGAGTTTGCATTATATCCTGTTCCTCTGTTTACAACCTCAATCATCATTTCTTTAAGTTTAGCACACTCATCAGAAGTAAGTATATTAGCATAAGTTTCCGGAATTGTAGTATCAACTGTTATTCCGTCATAATTTTCTACATGGTCAATAATATACGGCTTCATCATTACACCGTTATTGGCTATTGTTTGAGCAATGCTGGCCATAAAAAGCGGTGTAACCATTGTTTTGCCCTGCCCTATAGATGTTTCCACCAGCTCACTTTCAGTAGAAGACGAATTAAGCTGAACCGAAGGCACACTTACGCTTAAATCAAACGTAATACCTTGGTTAAAAAGCATTTCATCGGCTGTCTCCCTTAAAGCCTCTGCACCAATTTGAGTGCTTATTTCAGAGAAAAACACATTACAGCTGTTGGCAAAAGCATCAATTATATTTTCTGTTCCATGGGCTTTATTATTAAAACAATGTATTACTTTGTCGTTAAAATCAGCTTCTCCCTCACAATCAACAGAAAAATCATAAACATTTGTCATATTCCTAAGTGCCGAAACTGTTGTAACTATTTTAAACACGGACCCCGGTGTATACAGTCCCTGGCTTGCCCTGTTTAAAAGCGGACTGTTTTCATCATCTTTAAGGCTGTCCCAGTCGTCAGCAACAGTTTGTGGGTCAAACTGAGGTTTTGACACCATGCAAAGAACTCTGCCTGTTGATACTTCCTCAACCACTACAGCACCCTTATTAGTTCCCATAAGATTAGATGCTATGTCCTGCAAATCCTTATCTATAGTAAGATAAACATTATCACCTTGAACCTCAGTTCCTTTTAAAAAGCTTCTGAGCCTTTGAAAAAGCTCGTTATCAATATTCTGCAAAGTAAAATTTTCCGAGGCTTCTATTCCGTATTTTCCAGCGCCTGTATACCCAACCACTTGGCAAGATGTTACAGCATCGTTATACTTACGTACATATCCGTTTTCAGTATATTCACTGTAGGCAAATACATACCCGTCTATATCACGTATATCCCCACGTTTTATTGTGTTGTCAGATGAGTTAATTCGTGGGTTATATGAATTAACCATCATTTCACTGCGGTCAACGGATATAATTTTAATCAGGTACCCGGCACACAAAGCAAACATTGCCATAAGCATTATACTTACCCGTTTAATACTCTTTTTGCTTCCTTTCATCAGTCATGCACCTCATTTCTATCAGCCGCTTTTTGATACCCGTTTACCCACTGAATGAAGCTGACGGAAAGTATGCTTACTAATATTGAAGTACCGCCATAGCTTACAAAAGGAAGTGTAACACCTGTTAAAGGTATAAGCTTTATTACTCCGCCTATTATAAGGAATGTCTGGAAAGCCATCATTGCCGTAAAGCCTGCTGCTATTATGCTGTAATACCTTCTTTGGCATTTAAAAGCTATCATCATGCCTCTTATAAAAAGAAGCATAAAAACACCAATAAGGCATATAGCAAATATTGTTCCGAATTCCTCGCAGACAGCAGCAAATATAAAGTCTTTTGAAACAACAGGTATGCTTAAAGGCATACCCCTTGTAAGGCCGCTTCCCAATAAACCGCCTGTACCAATGGCAAAAAGCGACTGGCAAATTTGATAACCCCCTGAATCAATATCCGCCCAAGGATTTCTCCATGCTGCAACCCTGACACGTACATGTGAAAATAAATTATATGCCACAACAGAACCAAGCATTAAAGCGCCTACCCCTGAAAGAAAAAGCGCCTCGTTTGATGTTGCAATATACAGCATAACAAGGTATGTCATATAGAAAATAAGAGCACTTCCGAGGTCTTTTTGGAAAACAAGTAGTATAACCAAAAGACCGCTTAAAAAAGCTGTAATTATAAACTGCTTTAGCTCTACTTTTTTCCTAAATACACTTGCCAAATAGAAAATATAAAGGAATTTAACTATTTCCGACGGCTGGAAACTGAAAGAACCTATATAAATCCAGTTAATAGAGCCGTACTCTTTTGAACCCAAAAGCAGTGTTGATATTATAAGCAAAAAACTCAGTATAATATATACATTTTCCAGTTTTTCAAATTTAGGCACCATTTTAACACAAAACGGAAGCCACATAGTTGCAAAAAAGCCAACACATATCCAAATAAGCTGTTTTACTGCCAAAGCAAAATTCAGCCTTACAAGCATTATAACGCTTATATCAAGCAGAAATATAACACAGTTCCAAATCAGAGGACAGCCGCCTTTATATACCTTTTCAGCTATTGAGTTGCCCATTATTATAAGCACAAGCCCTACGGCACCTACAGCAAGTGTTGGTATTGAGTAAGTAATTGCTTCTTTATCATAAGCAACTATTAAAAACGCCGTTATATGCATAAGCGCTGTCATGGTACGGCAAGTAAAAATAGAGCGTCTGTGACTGTGCCTTGTAAGACCGGCCTCATCAAGCAAATAAGCCGTTCCGTTATATATAAATACAACTATATATATTATAAATAGATATCTGCTTATTAAAATTAATAAATTAAACATAAACTCACTTCTATTCTATGCCCCTGAAATAATGTCCCCTTGTACTGCCTTTTTCAGCCATTTCACTTATAAGACGTTTGGCTTTTATAGACGGCATTTCAGGCTTATTTATCATATCAATATGTGCCTCAATTATTCTGCCTACATCAGAGGCTTCTTCATTTGTAAATAACAATCGCATTTGGCTTGAAGGCGTATTTATTATTTCATCGAAAAATTTAAGCAAAAATAACGGTTTTCCATTAAGAATATAGCAGAGGCACTGCTCACAGTCCCTAAGAAGAGGGAATGTTTCGCCTTTTCTGTCTTTTAAATAATATTCCTCTGTACTGCCTTTTTTAGAGCAGTAAATTTTATTTTCTTTTCCTCCGTCAAAATTACCAACCGGGCATTGGTTAGTTGTCATAAGCGGAAGATGTCCGTAAACTAAAATCTCAGTATTATTATCAGCAAATGATTTTATTTCCTGCAAATTAAGCTCCGGCGAAAGGCATAAATTTTCTGCCCCTTCAGAATGCCAAAACTCCAAATCTGCACTGTTAAAAATATTTGCACTGTAGTCAACAGCTATTTCTTTTCCACAGTTTTTATACTCTTTAAACTGACCATAAGACCGTACCAAAAGCCCGTCTATATTGCTTTTAATAATATTCTGCATTGCTTCTGAAAACATTTTTTCAGTATAAAGCCTTAAAACCCTTGGTAAAACGGCATAAAGCTTAATATTATTGCTGTGGCATTTTTGTATACAATATTCTAAATTCTCTGTAAAGTCTTTTCCCAGCTCAAAATAAATTATGTTTATATCCTCGAATATAACAGCTGCTTCAAACTGGAGTATATTGTTAACCTGAACATTAAGCTCTTTACTCTTAGTAAGACTCTTTCTCTTTCTAACCGGTAAAGGAAGCTGTTTAAAGTCATGGCTTTTTCTTTTTGATGATGAAATTATTTTTTTCTCCAATTTCTCAACTGCATCACGCCTTAATTTATTAAGAGAAGAAATAGAGGTATAAACATTGTTTCCCATATCCAGCTTAAAATCACAAATTTTAAAAGGTGTACCGCCTGTTTTTTCAAGCTGCTGCTGAATCTTTTCAGCACTTAAAGGCTGCTTTTCAGCAGTCATTACAACATCGCCTTTAACAAATGCAGAATTTCCTTCGTTATCATAAAGTTTAAGTGAAGCTTCTTTGCCTTCTTTAATAACAGCCTGAGCATATACATCCTTTACCCTTGTATCTTTTTCAAATGTCTTTTTAAGCTCATCTTCAAGATGCTTGTCATGAGTTTTATAAACCACATCATTTTTTGAAATATCGCCTTTAACAGCTATATCTATTATTTCACCTGCTTTAGAAGCTTTATTAATATTGCTGCCGCAGTGAGGCTCTTTTTGTGTCCAAATCTCAATTCCGTCACCAGGAACAAATGGTTCACGTGTTCTTATAAAAACTCTCTCTCTTTTTTTATCGTATCTGTCTACAATTCCTGCTTTTAAACCCCAGCTTTTAGGCCTTTCAACACTCATCATACTAATACCGGAATGAGTGTTGTAGTATCCGTTTGAAAATCCACCACGGTTAAAAAGCTGCAAAAGTGTTTTAATATCATTTTGGTCTACGGAATAGTTTTCCGGGTCATCAAAGCACATGTCTATATATTTTCTGTAAATGCCCGTTACACCTGCTACATATTCGGCTGTTTTCATCCTGCCTTCTATTTTAAGAGATGCTATCTTAGCTGACATTAACTGCGGCAGAATATCAACAGTCTGAATATCTTTAGTACTTAAAAGGTATCCGTCTGTTACTTTATTATATCCGCCATAAAGTGTATAAGGCAGACGGCATGTCTGGGCACAGCGGCCTCTGTTTCCGCTTCTTCCGCCAAGCATACTGCTCATAATACATTGACCGGAATAAGACACGCAAAGAGCACCGTGGATAAAAGTTTCTATCTCTCCGGTGCAGTTATCGGCTATATATTTAATTTCATTTACAGAAAGCTCTCGGCTAAGTATAACCCTTGAAAAACCGTAATCAATAAGTGACTGAGCCTCTTTAAGAGAATTTGTTGTAAGCTGTGTACTGGCATTTAATTGTATTTCAAATCTGTCTTTTATAAGCTTTGCAGCGCCCAAATCCTGCATAATTAAAGCATCAACACCTATTCTTTCAAGGCTTGACACATAGCTTAAAAGACCTTTAAGCTCAGTTTCTTTATAAATTGTATTAACTGCCACATATACTTTTACATTGCGTAAATGGCAGTAATCACAGACTTTTTCAATCTCTGTTAAATCAAAGTTACCGGCATATTGTCTGGCGCTGAAGTTTTTGCCGCCTATATAAACAGCATTACAGCCGTTATTAACTGCTGCTCTTACACAGTCGAAATTTCCGGCAGGAGATAAAAGCTCCGGTTTAAATAAAGAAGTCATTTTTATTCTCCTTTCCGTTAAATCTGTCTGTAATAATTGTTGTTTGTCTTAACTTTTTTAAGTTTTGCATTGCTGTTCATATGGAACGGCTGTTTCTGCATTTCAACAGGCTTTTCTTCTTCCTGCTCCTGAGAATTTACATTCTTATTTTCTGATGCATTATCTGCCTGCTCCGCTGAATTTTCTTTGTTTTCCAAAGCTGCTTTTTCAGCCGCTGCTTTTTTCTCATACTCTAAAAAACGGCTCTCCATAGATTTAAGATGATTAATCTGAGCTATTTTTTTGATATTGTCTTCTTCAACAGTTTTTATTTTATTTTTTAATTCATTGTTTTCGGCTTCAAACTGTTTGCTGTTTTCTTCAAGCTCAATTTTTTCTTTCTTCAAATTTTCAATTTCAGCATTACTTACTTCAATATCTTTTTCATACTGCTGAATCTGTGCTTTCATTTTTTCATTTTCTTCTTTCAGGCTTTTAAGCTCATCAAAGGCCGCTTTTGTAATATATGTTTTATCAACACCGTCTTCAGCATCAATAGCTACCGGTATTTGGCCTTTTAATTTATTTATCTCCTCAAGAGCCTTAAAATAATCATCAGCTATATTAATAGAAGTAAGAACAGACACCATAGTTGCACTTAAATTTTTTGAATTATCACTGGCACGCAGCATAGCCGCCTTTTCTTCTATATAATTAGCCACCTTTGTTATATACTCAACTGATTCATTGCCTGTAAGAGTCATGGTTCTTCCGCAAACTTTTACAGAAACCATATTCTTATATGCCATAAAAACATCCTTTCCAATTACTTAAAATTCAATCCAATTTAGATTATTGTTCTTAATTATAGCATATAAGGAATAATTTAAACAGTATTAATGTTACTTTTAAACAAGTTTTTCTTTAATTTTGAACAATATCTTTTTTTCCATACGTGATACCTGAACCTGAGAACGATTAAGAATACGGCCTATTTCACTTTGAGTTTTATCGTCAAAATACCGCATAAGTATTATTTGTTTTTCTTCTTTGGTAAGGTCATTTAAGGCACTTCTTAAAACCATTATCTCGTCACTGTCATCAGAAGCATTGTTAAATTTATCTATTAAAAACGTTTCTTTGCCTGAATCCGGTGAAGTAACCTTTCTATAGAGTGATTCAACTTCCGATGTAGACTCAAGGGCAATTATAAGCTCGTCTTCATCTGTTTCAAGCTCTTTGGCCATTTCACTTATTGTGGGCTCACAGCCGTTTTTTACATAATACGACTGACTGAAAAGTTTTGCTTTAACAGAAAGAGCTTTTGTAGAGCGGCTAACCTTAACTATTCCGTCATCTCGGAGAAAGCGCTTTATCTCGCCTAAAATCATGGGCACGGCATAAGTGGAAAATTTCACATTATAAGACAAATCAAACCGGTCTATACTTTTAATAAGTCCTATGGCTCCTGTTTGAAACAAATCCTCCAAATCATATCCACGTCCGGCGAATTTTTTGACTATACTCCAAATAAGAGCCGAATTTTGACTTACAAGACGTGATTTGGCCTCTATATCGCCGTTTTGGGCTTTTTGAATTAAAAGAGCGGTTTCGTCCATACTATCACCCGTTATCTACACACTGCCCTATATTTTTTTCCATAACAACTTTTGTGCCCTTGCCTACTTCCGAATAAACTTCCATTTTATCCATAAAACTTTCCATAATAGTAAATCCAAGACCGCTTCTTTCCTGTTCCGGTTTAGATGTATAAAGCGGCTCCATGGCTTCGCTTACATTTTCTATACCTTTGCCATTATCCGTTATTTCTATGTAAAGGCGGTTTTGTAAACAACCGCACCAAATATGCACTATTCCACTGCTATTGTCATAGGCATGTATTATTGAGTTAGTAACAGCCTCGGAAACAGCCGTTTTTATCTCCGTAATTTCCGATACAGCCGGGTCAAGCTGCAAAGCAAAGGCTGCAACGGATACTCTGGCAAATGATTCATTGGCACTTACTGCCCTAAAACTTAAAGTCATTTCATTATCGTAATCCATAAAGCTTGTCCTCCTTATAACGCCTTTGCGGCTTCCTCCACGGAATTATAAATTTTTATTATTCTGTATAGTCCGGAAATCATCATTATCCTTTTTAAATTGTCGCTTAAACAGGCAACAGACGTTACACCGCCTCTTTTTACAGTCTGTTTATATCTTCCTATAATCATGCCAATACCGGCGCTATCCATGAAGTCAACATTTTTAAGGTCAAAAACAACATTCCTTACATCATTGCTCATAAGACGTGTATCTATTGATTTTTTAACCTCATCTACAAAATGATGGTCAATTTCACCTTCTATTTCAACAACAAGGCAGTCATTCACATTTCTGAAACTTACACTCATTACTTAATATTCCCCTTCCTTAAATAATTGTTTTTATTCTATATATAACTTTTTCTTTTAATAAATAATTCTTCCTTTAACAATCGTATTCAAAATTAATATAAAAAAAGACAGGCTTTATAATTTTGCCCGTCTTTTATAAAATATATACCAAATTTTTACTTTTTATTTTGTAAGCTTTGAAATAGCCTTAAAGTGAGGATTTCCGGCTCCACCTGTAAGCTCATATAAAACAGCTTCGTATGTAGTAATAAAACCGCCTTCGTTTTCAGCTCTGCGGCAAGCCATAACTTTGTCGTTTTCTTTTCTTGAGCCTATGCAGTCCTCAACAAGATATACATTGTACCCTTCTTCTATAAGGTCTAAAAGTGTCTGTAAAACACAGATATGTGCCTCTACACCGCATATAACTACATTTCTTCTGCCTGTATGTTTAATAACTCGGTTTATGTTTTCATCACCCATAAGGCTGAAGCTCTTTTTGTCAAAAGGCTCAAAATCATCTAAAGCTTCGGCAATAGGTGCTACTGTGTTTCCAAGTCCTTTTGTATACTGCTGAGAAACTATAATAGGCACCTCAAGTTCTCTTAAACCTTTTATAAGTATTGAAGTTTTTTTAACTATTTCTTCATTATTATTAATAACAGGAATAAGTTTTTCCTGATAATCTATAACAAGAGCTATTGTATCTTCTGCCAGTAACTTCATTTTATATTCCCCTTTCAAACCTGTTCCATACCTTTATTAGCCATTGCTGTTGCATCGCCTTCAATAACAACTTCGCCTCTTTGGTTAACAATAGTCATTTTAAGTGTAACAATTCTTTTTTCTTTCCTTATTTCTGTAACCTCGCCTGTAATTGTAACTGTATCACCGAATTTAACCGGTTTCACAAAACGACAGCTCTGGCCAAGGAATATGGCATCAGCTCCCGGAATACACATGCCTATCATTGTAGAATAAAGGGAAGCTGTAAGCATTCCGTGAGCTATTCTTTCACCAAATCTTGACTTTTTGGCATACTCAGCATTTACATGCAGAGGATTAAAATCACAGCAGAGTCCAGCAAAAGTATAAACATCATGCTCTGTTATTGTTTTTGTAAAGCTTGCTTTTTTGCCGATATAAAGCTCATCTATACTGTAGCCTTTCATATTTAAGCTATCCGGATCAAGCCTGTCAGACATAAAAACACCTCCGTTTTAAATGTATAATTGTATACTGACTATATAATTATACAACCAAACAGAGGTGTTGTCTATTTTGCTTATATTTAATTACATAAATTTTCTCATGTGCTTAAGAGCGCTTTTTTCAAGACGTGAGACCTGTGCCTGACTTATGCCTACTTCACTGCTGACTTCCATTTGTGTTTTGCCTTCAAAAAATCTTAAATTCAATATGTGCTTTTCTCTTGGTGTAAGATGAGTCATAGCCTGAGAAATTGAAATATTATCAAGCCA
The DNA here is from genome assembly GCA_944384255.1 of uncultured Clostridia bacterium. GTDB lineage: Bacteria > Bacillota > Clostridia > Lachnospirales > Anaerotignaceae > Neoanaerotignum_A. The sequence continues at coordinate 15,760 of CALWSS010000033.1, read as the reverse complement.
CTTCATATCCTTATTTTTTTCATCACTTATCTGGTCCATAACATAAAGCGTGTCCCCACCGTCATGAAAAACCGGTTCATAAAGTGACATAGGCTCCTGAATGGCATCAAGAGCTATCAGAACATCAGTCTTATCCATTTCCAGCTCTTTTGCTATTTCCTCAATTTTAGGTTCTCTTGAAAGTTTGTTTGTAAGGCGTTCTTTTGCCTGAAGTGCCTTGTAAGCTGTATCCCTCAAACTGCGGCTTACTCTAATGGAATTATTATCCCTTAAATACCTTCTTACTTCACCTATTATCATTGGAACGGCATAAGTGGAAAACTGAACATTCTGTTCCGTATCAAAGTTATTTATTGCCTTAATAAGGCCTATACATCCAACTTGGAACAAATCGTCCATAACTTCTCCCCTATTTGAAAAACGCTGTATAACACTTAAAACAAGCCTTAAATTGCCGTATATATATTTTTTCTTTGCTTCCTCATTGCCTTTTTTAATCTCTTCAAAAAGCTCCGCCTTTTCTTTGGCACTTAATATAGGGAGCTTTGAGGTATTAACTCCGCATATTTCTACCTTATTAAAAGCCATAAATATACCTCCCTCTTCTGCTTTTTTAATTTTTCCCACAGGAGGCAGGTTTTATACTAAATGATTTATATGACTGTTTAAAAACGTAAAATTTGGATTTTTATTAATAATTCTTTATTTTTTGATAAAAATATTGTCTGTTAGAAATAATATGTTATACTATTTTAGGTTTAGATTAATTTGGAGGTTTTTATATATGCAAAAAAACGTAAGAAAAAGACGTAACCGAAAAAAAAAGAAAAAAAATTTATTACTTGAATTTATAGTAATAACAGTTTCTATAGTTGCTGTATTTTTTATACTTGCTTTTGCAGTTTTTATGTTCACAATAGGCGGTTTAAATAAAGAAAACCTGTCAACGGAGAATCTTTCTGTAAACGAAATATCTGACGAATATAAAGACATGAAAATAAAAAACATTGCACTTTTCGGCACTGATTCAAGAGAAAATATAGACGGAGGAAGGTCCGATGCAATAATTATAGCTTCCGTAAACCCTAAAAACGGAGAAATTAAACTTATAAGTATAGCAAGAGATACATACGTTGATATACCTGACCACGGCCAAACAAAGATTAATCATGCATACTCTTATGGCGGAGCTGAGCTTGCTGTTAAAACTCTTAATTCAAATTTCGGTCTTGATATAACTGATTTTGTAAGTGTAAATTTTGACCAGCTGACAGAAATAGTAGACATTCTTGGCGGAGTTGATGTAGAAATTACAGAATCTGAAAGACAGGAATTTAACAGAATTATTGCCGAAACAACAAACGAAACTCTTTCTGAAAGCGGTATGGTGCATTTAAACGGAGCTCAAACATTGTGTTATTCAAGAATACGAAAAAGTGACAGTGATGATGCAAGAACTGAAAGACAAAGAGAAGTTCTTGAGTTAATATTTAATAAAATGAAGGACGTTTCACCTTTACAGTATCCTTCAATAGTTAGGGAATTAATGCCATACGTTACAACATCTCTTAGCACAGATGAAATACTTCAGCTTGCAAGTGTTGTAATAACCAAAAACCCTACTATGCAAACATGTGGCCTTCCAAATGAGTATATTGACCATACAGGAGGATATATAGGAGAGCTTTGGTGCTATTCGTATGACTTAAATACAGCATCAGATATGATTAAGAAATTCATATATGACGACATTCCTTTTTCAGAGTATAATAACCCGGTTGAAGAAAGCCAGCCAACAGAAACAAACTAAACAATAAAATATACATCATTGCCGTATGGTATAAAATCCATACGGCTTTTTTAATTAGTTTTTATTATTTATTTTATTTAATAAATTTCTATATAATTTTACGAGATTATGTAAATAAACACCTTCGGAAAATTACATAATTTAATTTTAGATTAATTTTTGTGCAAATTCACCAATTTAATTTATTTTTAATTTTTTAAAATCAAGTATTTTAGGGCATTTTTATTACATCAAATTAAAAATTACACTATTCGTATTCTGTATACAATTTTTTGTTGACAGATTGAATTGTTTTTTTGTCTAATTTAGCATTAAAATTTTTGAGTAATTTTTTGCAGTATTTTATGTATAAAAATTTGACAATATTGTTTGATAAGAATATAATTGCAACTGCTTTAAGGAAATAAACTCTCAAGGAGGCTTCTAAAATGGAAAACTATGATTTCTTAATTTTCTTAGCAATTATACTTTTATCAACAAAAGCATTTGGTCTTCTGACTGAAAAAGTTCACCTTCCCCAAGTTGTAGGTGCCCTTCTTGCGGGTATTATACTTGGACCAAGCTGCCTTGGTATTGTTGCTAAAACAGACTTTCTTACAAAAACTGCTGAAATAGGCGTTATAATGCTTATGTTCATTGCCGGTCTTGATACAAATATAAATGACCTTAAAAAGAGTGGCGTTGCTTGTTTTGTTGTAGCTCTTATAGGTGTTTTAGTACCGCTTGTACTCTGCGGCGGTGTTTATTATTTGTTCTATGCTGACAGTTTTACAGCTAAAAACGTATTAAGCGCTACATTTGTTGGTGTTGTATTTACAGCAACATCAGTTAGTATTACAGTTGAAACTTTAAATGAAATGGGCCAGCTTAAAAGCCGTGTCGGAAACACAATTGTCGGAGCAGCCATAATCGATGATGTTCTCGGTATTATAGCTCTTTCAATTGTAACAAGCTTAGGCGGAGAAAGTGCAAACCCAGGAGTTGTTATTATAAAAATTGTTCTTTTCTTCCTGTTTGCTTGTGTTATTGGTTTCTTCGTACACATATTATTCAAACGTCTTGATAAGAATCATGGCCAGAGCAGACGTGTTGCCGTTTGGGCTCTTGCATTCTGCTTTATGATGTCTTATGTAGCAGAAAAATTCTTTGGTGTTGCTGATATAACAGGTTCTTATATAGCAGGTTTAATACTTTGCAATATAACAAATACAAAGACTGCTATTGCTAAAAAGATGACAGTTGCTTCTTATATTCTTTTCTCACCTGTATTCTTTGCAAGTATAGGTATTGGTACGGATATAAGCGGTATAAATGCCGGACTTATAGTATTTACATTAATACTTCTTGTAATGGCTATTATTTCAAAGATAATTGGCTGCGGTTTAGGTGCCAAGGCATGTGGTCTTACTACAAAAGAGTCATTAAATGTCGGCATTGGTATGGTTTCCCGTGGTGAGGTTGCGTTTATGGCAGCACAAAAAGGTATGGACGCAGGTCTTGTAAACCCAGTTGTATTCCCGGCAATAGTTATAGCCGTTGTAGGTGCTACACTTCTTACACCTGTGCTTCTTAAAGCCAGCATGTCAGAAAAAGCTCCCGAAACTGCAAAAACTACAGCTTAAAAGCCTTTAAATTTTAATATAGCAAGACGCTCTTATGGTTAATTCCATAAGAAACTTAAAGCACGAAGTCTTAAATAGATTTCGTGCTTTTTTATTATCAGTTATTGCTAAAAAGATTATATAAAATTATTTCTATACTAATCAAATAAATTAATTTTTCGGCAAATATTTACAATACAAAAAGCAGGCAGTTTTACTCCTGCCTGCTGTATTTGTTATAAAATATTAAATTATATAAATTACTTTTTGCCTTCTGCAACACATATTACAATTCTTTAAAATCGCCGTCTATAGGTCCGTTTGGATCAGAACTTCCGTCATCTTCAGGCATTACAAAAGCACATATAAAGTACAAAATAACTCCTGGTATTATGCTTGTAAAGAAAGTTACTGCTGCCCAAATAATACGTACAAGAGTAACATCAATGTTTAAATAATTTGCTATACCAAGGCAAACTCCACAAATCTTCTTTCCATTTTCAGCCTTACAAAGTTTTTTGTTACCCATAAAACATCTCTCCTTTTAAATTGAGTTTTTAACAAGGCCTTCATCAGCCATACTAAAATATTTGTCATCAGCAACAATAATATGGTCTGAAACATAAATATCTATCATGTTAAGCATTTTAATAATGCTTACTGTTGTTTCTATATCACTGGCAGAAGGAACAAGTCCGCCACCGGGATGATTATGTGCCAGTATTATGCTTCTTGCATTGCATTTGACCGCTGCTTCCGCCACATTTCTTATATACACATGAGTTTCGTTTACTGTTCCACGGCTTATAAGCGAAGAATTAATAAGTCTGCTTTGGGCATCTAAACAAATAACATAAAAGCACTCTCTTTTCTCATTTGCCAGAAGATACACTGCATAATTTCCTGCTGTTTCGGAATTATCAATTAATGTTCTCTTTTTATATCTTTGTGCAGAATATCTTCTTAAAATTTCAGACATTATAGAAAAGAACATTGCCGTATTTTCATTAAGACCACATCTGAACATTAAATCTGCCGGGTCTGCTTCTACAAGCATGCAAAGATTATTATCATACTCGTTTAATATTTTATGAGCCAGCTCATTTGTATCTTTTCTCGGGAATGTGTTATATAACAGCATTTCAATTAATTCATGGTCAGCAAAATTAGAGGCTCCGCCATTAAAAAATCTTTCTTTCATTCTTTTCCTGTGTCCGGTATGAACAGCAGGAGCTTTGTTAGAGTCATTTTTATTCTCAGCCATTAGTTATTACCTTTCCTCGGCAAAATACTTTCTATGCCATTGCTGTAAATAATATTTAAAAGTCTGTCAAGCTGTTTTAATGCCTTGCATAACTGAGATGATGTAATAAACCCTTTTTCAAATGCCTCTGAAAGCTCGTCCAAGTCAACAACCTCAATTTTTCCGTCTGTATAAACTTTAACATCGGCCAAAAGGTCGTTAAATATGTAAGAATTGCTTTTTTCGTTATAAACCGGCTCAATAATATCACAGTAATAATATACTGTTTTATTATCGGCATTAATCATCTCGCTTATCTTATAGCCTTCTTTAAGATAGTAAACTGAAATTCCTTTTGCAAAGTCTTTTCTTGGTTTTAATGTATCCCATTTTGTAACTATAGTTTCACTGTCGGCAGAGATTATTTCGTCATCTTTTAAAAAAATAGTCTCGTCGGGAATATATCTTTTCCTATAAAGCTTAATATTATCCATAACGCCGCCTCACAAACTAAAAATTTATTTAAGTTGATTATAGATTTTATATCACGCTTTGTCAACGAGACTTAATATTTATTTTGAAACCATTAATTTTTTAATTGCCTTATCAAGTGACTGAACAGTAAGAGGATACATGTCAAACTCTGCTTTAATTGCATCATAAGTTTGACGCCAGTAGCCTGTTCTCCAACCTAAATCAACAATAGGATTAAGCCAAACCAAATGCTTGTATTTTTCTTTAAACCGCTTTAAATACTCAATACCCGGTGTTTCATTTCTTGCACCATAGTTATAATAACTGCTTCCAAAAAGCTCACTTGGCTCCATAGAAGCATCGCCTACAATTATAACTTTGTAATCGGAAGAAATGTTTTTAAGCACCCATTCTGTTTCTACCCAGTTGCCGTACATGCAGTATGGGTCTTTATAAAGCATTGAATAAATGCAGTTATGGAAATAAAATACCTTTAAATCCTTAAAATGACTGCTTTTCTGCACTGCTTGGAATAAAGCACTGCAAAGACCGCTGTAGTAGTCCATAGAGCCGCCGCTGTCCATTAAAAGCAAAACCTTAACAGTATTTTTTCTTGGTCTGCCGTAAACTACTTTAAGATTGCCTGCATTGTTGCATGTTTCGTCTATTGTAGCGTCAACATCAAGCTCTGTTTTAGGTGCATCTATACGGCTTGAAAACTGCCTGAGTCTTCTGAAAGCCATTTGAAACTGTCTTAAATCAAGAACAGTATCATTTCTAAAATCCCTGAACTGCCTTTCACCGGCAACCTGCATAGCACTGTGTCTTCTTGAAACACCGCCTACACGAATACCATTTGATGCATTTCCGTTGTTTCCGAAAACAGACATACCGCCTGTTCCTACCCAGTAACTGCCGCCGTTATGCTCGCTGTCCTGCTCTTTAAGTCTTTCTAAAAGCATTTTCTGTATTTCCTGAAGGCTTAAAGCAAGATTCTTTTCATCCTGAGCCTTATCATAGTTGTTCTTCTTTTCTTTAGGATTGTTGAGCCAGTCAATAAGCTCCTTAGGCAGTTCTTCATAGGTCTGTACATCTTTAAAATATTCTAAAAATGCACCGTCGAACTTATCAAAATCACTTTCGCTTTTTACAAGTATGCTTCTTGAAAGATAATAAAACCCCGTAAGGCTGTTGTGAGCCAAATCCTTGTCAAGGGCTTCCATAAGTGTAAGCCACTCGTTAAGGGACACATCAAGGCCTCTTGACCTTAAGAGGTAAAAAAACGATGTAAACATTTAAACACCCCTTTTGCCTCAGGCACGAAACCTTCTACGGCTTCTTTCCAGAGTATCAAGGTCCTCGTTCTTTTTAAGAAGAACACCGGCAAAAGGAATTTCTTCTTTTATTTTTTCAGCCGGAATGCCGCCTATTTCAAGAGCCTGAATCCAGTCTATAACCTCTGATGTGCTTGGTTTTTTATTTATACTGCTTAAATCTCTAATCCAGTAGAATACTTCCATTACACTGTCAAGAAGCTTCTGATCAAGGTTATCAAAGTGTACCTTTATAATTTCTTCCATAAGCGGTTTATCCGGGAACTGTATATAGTGGAATATACATCTTCTTAAAAATGCGTCTGGAAGCTCTTTTTCAGCATTAGATGTAATAATAACTATCGGTCTTTTTTTAGCCTTAACTGTTTCTTTTGTTTCAGGAATATAAAATTCCATTTTGTCAAGCTCCCAAAGAAGGTCGTTAGGGAACTCAAGGTCGGCCTTATCAATTTCGTCTATAAGAAGTATTACCTGCTCATCTGAAGAGAAAGCTTCTCCAAGCTTACCCATTTTAACGTATTTCTTAATATCGTCAACACCGGCTGTTCCAAACTGGCTGTCATAAAGTCTTTGAACAACGTCGTAAACATAAAGTCCGTCCTGAGCCTTTGTTGTGGATTTTATATTCCAAATAATAAGTTTTTTATCAAGAGCTTTTGAAATAGCCTGAGCAAGCATAGTCTTGCCTGTACCCGGTTCACCCTTAATAAGCAATGGCTTTTCAAGTGCCATAGCTATATTAACTGCGTTCATAAGCTCATTTGATACTACATAGTCGTTACTGCCTTTAAATGTTTCTTTCTGATTCATTATTATGTTTATCCTCCGTTTAAAAAATGTTCTTTATTCACTATAACCGGCTATTGAAAAAATGCCGATGGAGTTTAATTCTTCACTCCAAGCAACACCAAAATCAACAGCTTTGGCTATATCTCTTAACTTATAGTAATTCATACCGTCTATATTGTAGGCCTCAACATTAACTTCACTGCCGTTAATATAAACTTTTGCTGTAGATGTAACAGCCTCTTTTGCAGAGCCGTTTCCTTTTGTAAGCTCTCCTCCTGCAACAGTATAAGGCTTACCCATATCTATAGTAATTACTTCTTTTTCACTGTCCCAAAGAGTATCAAACTGCTTTTCTGTGCCGCTTAAAGCACAGGCAATATCTCTTAGTTTGAAATAATTATATCCGTCTATGTTGTAAGACTCAAAAACTGTATCTGTTCCGTCTACTTTAATATTTGAGCTTGTAGGAAGAGCCTGTTTTCTTTCAATAACCACACTGTTATTCTGCTCTGTAGAATTTTCTGTATTCTGGTTTGTACTGCCGTTATTTGTGTTCTGGTTAGTCTGACTGTTGCCTAAAGATGAGTAATAATTCTTAACAGCATCTCCTACAGCGTTGAAATTATCAAGAAGCATACCTGCTCTGAAGAATATATTGCCCTGTACGTTATTATAATTTTTATCAATTTCAAAATGGCTTGTTATCTCTTTGGCTATAGCTTCTTTGTATATACCCTCGCCTATATAAAGCTTAACACCTGTTCCCTGAACAGTATTGTTCCACCACTTAACAAGCTTGCTGTATGAAGCTGTTGCATGTGAGTCCTCCCAATAAATCTGAGGCACTATGTAATCAATCCAGCCGTTTTTAATCCATGTAACACTGTCACCAAAAACTGTGTAATATGATGATGAACCTTTTATCTGGTATCCGTCAACTTCGGCATCCTTCCAAATACCCATTGGGCTTATGCCGAATTCAACATCAGGTGCATAAGCATTAATTGTGTCTGAAACAGCCTTAACCATATTATTTACATTTTCACGTCTTTGGTTGGCTTCGTTTCCGTCCTGTCCTTCACCTTCTGAAAGAGGATAACCGGAAGGATAGAAATAATCATCAAAATGAATTGCATCAACATCATAGTTTGTAACTATCTCTTTAACAGTGTCACATATTAAGTCAATGACTTCCTGTTTAGCCGGGTTAAATGTAAGTGTATCATTGTAATTAATAAGCCAGTCCGGGTGAAGTCTTGCAGGATTATTTGCCGCAAGAGTATTAATATCGGTATTGCCCTTCATAGTAACTCTGTAAGGATTAAGCCATGCATGAAGCTCCATGCCTCTTTTATGTGCTTCACTTACGGCAAATTCCAAAGGGTCATATCCCGGGTCCTGCCCCTGAACACCTGTTAAATACTGTGACCATGGATTAATTGATGATTTATAAAGAGCATCTCCGCATGGTCTTACCTGAAAAATAATAGTATTAATACCCATACTTTTAAAATTGTCAAACATATCTGTCAGTTCTTTTTTCTGCTCATCAGCACTTAAGCCTTTAGCAGAAGGAAAATCAAGGTTTGTAACTGTAGAAACCCAAACCCCTCTCATATCAGTGCTTGATGCAAAAGATACAGACGGCAGAAAGCTTAGTATAAGTATTACGCTTATTATTAAAGCGGTTATTCTTTTCATTTCTTAATTACCTCCCATTACCAAACCACAAAAAATTTATTTAGCACGCAAACAAATACAATACTGCTATTATATGAAAAAATTGAGATTATTTCAACCAATGAATTAGTTTTTTACAATAATGTAATATTAATATTTCTTTAAGGCTAATTTTTTATAATTAAATTAATCATAAATTCCTTTAAAATAAAGCTTTTTTGATTGTTATTGACTTTAAAGGCCAATATTATATAATATTTTTATGGAAAAAAATTTATATTCACGGAGGTAAGCCATGTTTAAGTACATACATGTTTTTGGACCAATTTTAGCTTTATGGGTTATAGGTATATTAGTAGAAATTGCCTGCTACAAATTTTTAACTGCCGGAAAAGAAATTAATTTAAAAGATAACGAAGAAGAACAGAAAGACCCTGATTTAAAAGATGCAATATCGGTTTATAAACACTTCAAAATATCATTTATTGTTTATGCAGTTTCTATAATTGCAAGTATGATAATACCTGTTACAGAGCTCAGGTGGCTGTTTTTCTTTGCCTGTGCCATGGTAATGTGTCCAGTTGTTTATGATGTACTGTACTCAACACTTAAAAACGCTTTTAAGTCAAAAGAACGCTTACTTATTGCCATTCCTTCTTTGTATAATATTTTGCTTATAGCTGTTACATTGTTTTTACATTACTTTGCTTACATGCATAAAGAATTTTAAAAGCAAAAAGCCTTTCCGAAATTAATCCGGATAAGGCTTTTTTTACAACAAATTATAAAATAACAATCAAAAACATTATGGCATGCTAAATTAATTTTAAAGAAGTATGCATATTAAACCGCCATTTCCTTCGTTTATTATCTTTTCCATAGTTTCCTGAAGCTTATTTTGTGCATCCTGAGGCATTGCATAAAGCTTGCCGTTTATGCCTTCTGTTAAAAGCGAATCCAGTGTACGGCCGAATATATTTAACTGCCATACTTCCTCCGGGTCGTGCTTCATATTTTCTTTTAATTTATTTATGTATTCCTTTGTCTGGTCCTCACTGCCTATAACAGGGCTGACTTCGGAATCTATATCAGCACGAATTAAATGGATACTGCTTCCCTTCGCTTTAAGCTTAACACCGTACTGTGAGCCTTGTTTATATATCTGCGGCTCCATAAGCTTAATATCCTCTTTCTGTGGAAATACAATGCCGTAGCCTTTGTTTAATGCCGCATTAAGAGCAGACTCAATTTTACCGTAGTTTTTCTTCATTTCCGAAAGGTCTTTTAATATGGAAATAAGCTCATAATCGTCTTTTATGTCGCTTCCGGCTGTTTCACTTAAAACGTTGTAGAAAAGGCCGTCGTTAAGTGTAATATCTATGTCAGCACTGCCGGTTCCCATATCTATGCCTCTTATGTAGGCGTTTCTTATATACTGGCTGTTTTCAAGCTCTTTTGTATCCGGTGCTATATCTTTTATTTTATCGGTGTTTTCCATAAAGTTCTTTATTGCCGAAACCACATCTTTTTTAATTTCATGCTCAAAACTAAGGGTATCAAGCCATTTAGGAAAATCAAGACGTACTTCTTTAATAGGAAATTCCATTAATATTTTCTCAATAATAGATGTAATATCGTCTTGTTTAAGCTGAGCACAGTTTACGCTTAAAACCGAAACGCCATGCTCATCTTCAATATTTTTTCTCAGCTCCTCTGTTTCCTGAGAATACGGATGTACTGAGTTTAAAAGCACAATAAAAGGTTTGCCCAATTCCTTAAGTTCATTAATTACCCTGCTTTCTGCATTTACATAATTTTCTCTTTCAATATCGGTAATGCTTCCGTCAGTAGTTACAACTATGCCTATTGTAGAATGGTCTTTAATTACTTTTTGAGTGCCTGTTTCGGCGGCTTTTTCAAAAGGCATGGGAGCCGAACTCCACGGTGTATTTACCATTCTCGGCTCATCACCGCTCATGTGGCCTTCTGCTCCCGGAATTACATAACCTACACAGTCTATAAGCCGTACATTAAGGTTTAAATTATCACCCAAATTAATTTTAACCGGCTCGTTTGGTATAAACTTCGGCTCAGTTGTCATTATGGTTTTTCCTGAAGCACTCTGTGGAAGCTCGTCTTTTGCCCGCTCTCTTGTGTATTCGTCTTGGATATTCGGCAGAACAAGAGAATCCATAAATCTTTTGATAAATGTTGACTTTCCTGTTCTTACGGCACCTATTACACCTATGTAAATATTACTGTCTGTCCTTTTGGCTATGTCGTCATATATGTCATACACACTCACACAAATACCTCCTCTGTAGCTTTGTATATACATGCTAATGAAGTATATGTCTGTATTTCATGTTTTAGACATAAAAAACGGCGGTAAATTCCGCCGTTTCAAAAATTTTATTATTCAACACATCCGCTGTGAGGTCTGTATCCTGCGTTTTCGGCTTCCTGCTGAGTAGAAAAATATACCCTGTTTTCCTCATTAGGCAGCTGTCCGCAGTCATCAGCATGATATACTTTTGAGTTTTTATTTCCTATAAACTCATACTGTGGTGCTTGGCTTGAAGACGTGCTTTGTCCGCTTGTATTTTCTTCTTCAATACCCAGTATTTTTTCCGGGTCAAAAATATTTTCCAATGTATCGTCTGTAGCCACATAAAGCTCTTCACCGTCTGATGAAATAACTATATTGCCCGACTTATCAGTTCTGTAAACTGTAGTTCCGCCTCTTGCAATACGCATTATAATTTCGTCTTCAGGCAGATTGTATTTGTTGCCTTCTCCAACTTCAATAACAGCAATAGACGGTCTTACAGCGTCTAAAAATTCCTGACTTGATGATGTACTAGAGCCATGGTGGCCTACTTTAAGTACATCTGCTCTTAAATCATACCCCATGCTTAAAAGGTCTTTCTCTGCTTCAACTTCTTGATCTCCTGTAAATAAATACTTAGTCTGGCCGTAAGTCATCATTACAACAAGTGATATATTATTGGCATCCTCATACTGTTTAACCGGGCCAAGTATCTCGAAATGTGCCGCACCTTCATCAAAACTATCTCCGTATTTTGCCACTATACGCTCTACATTATTTTCATCTATGGAGTATAAAAGATTGGTATATGTAACCGTATCATAATCAAAGTCAGGCATCATAATTTTGTTAACTTTAAAATTCTCCAAAATATCCTGCATTGAGCCTATATGGTCGCTGTGAGGATGAGTTGCTATAACGGTATCTATTTCCTCAACACCCTGTGCCTTAATATAATTAACAAGATACTCATCACAGTCAGTATCTCCGGCATCTATAAGAACATTCTCACCAGTAGGCAGTTTTATAAGCTCACTGTCGCCTTGGCCTACAGATATAAAATGCACCTGTAGATTATCCGGCGATAACTCGCTTCCTCTTGCTGTTATAGATGAACAGCCGGAAACAAGCATTGATAAAATACTTATTGCAATAAATGTTATTATATATTTTTTAAACTTTATAAATTTACTCATTTTTCGCCTCCAAACCGTGCTCTACTATATCTCTTACATAATCATTTAATGTATCCTGTTCTTCCTTTGTAAGCTTGTCAACAAAAACAGGGGCATGGAATGTAAGGTACACATCTCCGGGATTTAACCTATTATTATTTCCTTCTAAAGCCTTAAATGTACCGTTTATTGTAACAGGAATAATAGGCACTTTGCTTTTTGTGGCTAATTTAAAGCTTCCGGCTTTAAACTCCATCATGCTTCCGTCACGTGTTCTGGTGCCTTCCGGGAAAATAATCAAAGATTTACCTTTTTTAAGCAGATTAATGCCTTCAACTATTGTTTTAACCTGCTGACGCATGTCATCCCTATCCATAAAAAGGCAGTTTATAACCCTCATCCAGTCCCTTAAAAGCGGTATTTTCTCAAGCTCAACTTTAGCTATAAATCCAACCGGTATGTTAATTTCTGCCAATAAAAGCAAAAAGTCAAGATTGCTTTGGTGATTGCTTACAAAGAGCACAGTTTTATCTTTTGGTATATTTTCAATGCCTTTAATGTGTATACGGCATTTAGTTGATTTAAGGCGCTTTTTAGCCCAATTTCTTACAAACTCAAATATAAATTTGTCTGCCGTTTCATCACCTTTTTCAGATCGCATTTTTTTTATTTTGCCTAAAACAGGATTTACAGCTATTAAGCTTGCGGCCAATTTAACAAAAAACCAAATTGTACTAAACATATATTCCTCCTATTTTTCAAGATACTGCTTAAGACGGTTTATAGAGCGGGAAGCATCGGCATACCCCTGTTTATATAAATCATAAAGCTTACTTTTATTTTTCTCTAAACGTCCCAATTTAACAGGCTTTCGAGGCCTTATAACGAATATATCACCGTTTTTTTCCTCACGCTTAATATAGTCAAGTGTATGATTATAATGGACATGTCTTTCTTTCAAACACTTTAAAAGCTTAGGATATTTTTTATAAACAATATTTAAAAGAGGCATAAATTTATTAGGCTCTTTTCTGTAGTTTATATCTCTTGTAAGTATTACGACATTTTTTAAATTGCCATCGCTTTGGGATTTTTTTAGTGGAATAGGGTCTGAAACCCCTCCGTCTAAATATTTTTTGCCGTTTATATTAACAATTTTTGCAAACATAGGCAGAGAGCTTGACGCTCTTACATATATAATGTCTTTTTTTACGTCTTTTATGTCTATATATTCAGCCTTCCCCGTTTCTATATTAGTAACAACAGCTTTAAAAGTGCCTTTATATTTATTAAACTCGTCATAATCATATAAATTAAGCTTATTAGGTATATCATCATATATCATTTTAACACCGAAAAAATTACCTGTTGTTATAAGACTGTATAAACTTGCGTAGTGCTTGTCTTTTAAATAATCCACATTAACATCAAAAGCACGCCTTCTTTGCTTTGACAAATAACTGCAACAGTGGCAGGCTCCTGCCGAAACGGCATAGCAGGCAGAAAACTCAATATTATTATCAATAAAACAGTCTAAAACACCGGCAGTATAAACTCCTCTCATACCGCCGCCTTCAAGTATCAGTGCTGAGTCATACATTTTCATCACTTCCCAAACTTTCCCCGGCAGCTGCAAAAGTCATAAAATAAACTTTATTTGCTCCGGAAATTTTCAATACTTTGGCACACTCGTTTATTGTTGCACCTGTTGTAAATATATCATCTACAATAATAACATTTTTATATTTAAAATCAAAATTACCTACACTAAAAGCGTCTTTTACATTTTTAAATCGTTCATTAACACCCAATTTATTTTGCGGCATTGTATTTTTATGCCTTATAATACCGTTAGGCACAAATTCAATATTTGAAGCTTCGGCTAATTTTTCAGCCAAATATCCTGCTTGGTCGTAGCCTCTTGTTTTAAAACGATGCTTATTAATAGGCACTGAAACTATGCAGTCGGCCTTTTCAAATAATCCGCTGTCTGCAAAATACTCATACATTATTTTTGCATATTCCTTTCCCAAACTTCTTGCACCAAAATACTTAAATCTCTCTATGGACTTTTTAACGAATTTATATTTAAAAACAGCTTTTCCGCCGTCAAAATAAACTTTATGCCCTAATTTATTATTAAGTGTATAAGTATAATCCCAATCATTTTCAACATACTCTGCATTTTCAGAACATTTATTACAGATTTTTATGTTTAATCCGTAACCTGTTAAAGAGCCGCATATAATACAGCGCGGCGGAAAAACAAAATCCAGTATATAATCTATAACCATAAAAAGCCTCACTGATTAATAAATTCATATATGTTTTTTATTCGATAGTCAAGGGTTGAGTATCTTTTAACTTCCCTGTCGTTATCTACCATTTTTTTAATTGTATCTGCAAGGCCTACAATAACGGCTAATTTTTTTGCCCTTGTTACGGCAGTATACAATAAATTCCGGCTAAGAAGCATAGGAGGACCGCTTATAAGAGGTATTATAACAACGGGATACTCACTGCCTTGTGACTTGTGTATTGTAACAGCATAAGAAAGCTCCAGCTCATCAAGCTGCATAAAATCGTATGCAACCTTTTTCCCGTCGTCAAACAAAACCGTAACAGTCTCGTCATCATTATCAATTTTTTCTATAATTCCACAGTCACCGTTAAAAATTCCCAATCCGGCGTCTATTTGACGCCCCTTTTCGTAAAGCTTCCACTCAATGTTATAATTATTTTTAATCTGCATTACTTTGTCGCCCTGCCACAGTGTATAGTTTTTAAATACTTTTTCTGTTTTTCCTTTTGCCGGCGGGTTAAGAGTTTCCTGCAAATATTTGTTAAGCTCATAAACTCCAAGCTGACCTTTGCGCATAGGGGTTAAAACCTGCATATCATTAAAAGGATCACAGCCGGAAAAGGCCGGAAGCCGTTTTGTTATAAGCTCCTTTATAGTATTTACTGCATCAAAACTGTTGCTCCTTTTTACAAGGAAAAAGTCTTTGTCCTTTTCATTTAAAACCGGCATTTGACCGTTATTTATTCTATGGGCATTCATAACTATGGCACTTTCCCTTGCCTGACGGAATACCTCGGTAAGACGTACAACTTTTATAATTCCGCTTTGTATTATATCTTTAAGAACATTTCCGGCTCCTACTGAAGGAAGCTGATCAACATCCCCCACCAGAATAAGCTTTGTTCCTGTTTTAACAGCCTTTAAAAGACTGCTCATAAGGAGTATGTCAACCATAGAGCTTTCATCTATAATTATAACATCAGCATCTATAGGGTCATCTTCTGTTTTGTCAAATACCTGACG
>CALWSS010000032.1 GCA_944384255.1 uncultured Clostridia bacterium | reverse complement strand
ATGATAGGTTTTGGCTGTAAAGCCGGTATGTACCCACTTCATGCATGGCTGCCTACAGCTCATCCGGTAGCTCCGGCGCCTGCCAGTGCCGTGCTTTCGGGTATTATTACAAAATGCGGTGTACTTGCTATAATCAGAACAACATATTATCGTTTTGGTGTTGATTTTGTAAGAGGTACATGGGTGCAGAATGTAATTTTAATTCTTGCTATAGGCACTATATTTATGGGCTCAATGCTGGCCTACAGAGAAAAAATGCTTAAAAAACGCCTTGCATATTCCTCCATAAGTCAGGTGTCTTATGTGCTTTTTGGTGTTTTTCTTATGACGCCTCAGGCTTTATGCGGTGCACTTTTGCAGGTTGTAGCCCATGCTATAGCCAAAAATGCACTGTTCCTTTCAGCCGGTGCCGTTATATATAAAACAGGGCACACATACGTTAATGAGCTTAAGGGAATAGGAAAGCAAATGCCTGTTGTTATGATTTGCTTTACAATAGCCAGTCTGTCACTTATTGGCATACCGCCTACAGGTGGCTTTATAAGCAAGTGGTTTTTGGCAACAGGTGCTCTTGAATCTGTAGCCTACGGCATTATACCGGTTATAGGCATAGTAGTGCTTATAATTTCGGCTCTGCTTACGGCAGGGTATCTTTTAACTATTGTATCAGAGGCTTTTTTCCCGGGCAAAGATTTTGATTACTCTAAACTGGAGAAGAAAGAGCCTAATTATTTAATGCTTGTGCCTTTAATGGTTTTGGCTGCAGGTGTTTTGGTTGTGGGTATATTCCCTTCAGGGCTTATAGATGTTTTTTCGGGCATTACCCAAGATATATTTTAGTTAATGGCGGCAGTGCTTTGGCTGCGGGGGATTGATTATGAATTCGTATTTGACTTTGCTACCGGTAATATTTCCGTTTATAAGCTGTTTTTTTATACTTGCCAAACCTTTTGAAAACAGAACGAAAATGCGGTATTTTACAATAACAATAGTTGTTATAAATACGGTACTTTCTATATTTTCAATACTGAATTATCAGCATACGTATGTAAATATAATTCAGTTTTCGGACCATATAAAAATAGCATTTAAAATAGACGGCCTTTCAAAGGTATTCGGCACTATGGTTGCCATATTGTGGCCGGCTACTACTTTATACGCTTTTGAGTACATGAGCCATGAAAGGGATGAACAGAGGTTTTTTACTTTTTTTGTAATGTCTTTTGGCGTTACAATGGGTATTGCCTTTGCAGCTAACATGTTTACAATGTACCTCTTTTATGAGCTTTTGACACTGGCAACACTGCCCCTTGTTATACATGAAATGGATGCCAAGGCTTTTCATGCCGGCAAGATGTATATAATATTTATGATGAGCGGTGCTGCTTTGGCTTTTATAGGTCTTGTTATAATTATCTGCTATGGTGAAACAACAGACTTTTATTTCGGTGGAACACTTAATTATCTTGCCGTTAGAGATAACGAGAATATACTTCGGCTGGTTTATGTTCTTTCGTTTTTCGGTTTTGGTGTTAAAGCGGCAGTATTTCCGCTTTTTATGTGGCTGCCTACAGCATCGGTTGCTCCAACACCTGTTACGGCACTATTGCATGCAGTAGCCGTTGTTAAATCAGGGGCTTTTGCCATAATACGCCTTACGTATTTTTCTTATGGTACGTATTTGCTAAAAGGTACATGGGCACAGTATGTAATTATGGCAACGGCACTTATAACAATACTTATAGGCTCTACAATGGCACTTAAAACAAGCCATATAAAACGCAGACTGGCATATTCTACAATAAGCAACCTTTCATACATACTTTTCAGTGTTTCACTTATGACACAGGAAGGCCTTGCCAGCGGTCTTTTGCACATGGTATATCACGCTGTAATTAAAATTACACTCTTTTTCTGTACCGGTGCCATACTTGTTCAAACCGGCAGGCAGTATGTAAAAGAAATAGAAGGCATAGGCATGAAAATGCCTATAATATTTGCATGCTTTACCGTCTGTGGTTTTGGTCTTGTAGGTGTGCCGCCTTTTGCCGGGTTCCACAGCAAATGGAACATAGCCGTTTCGGCTGTAAGGGCACATAACCCTTTGGCCTATGCCGGTATTTATGTGCTTATAATTTCGGCTCTCCTTACAGCCCTTTACATATTTACAATACTTATAGCGGCATATTTCCCTAAGCCTGAGGCAATAGCAAACCGGGACGACAGCAATGTAAAAGACCCCGGCCCGCTTATGACAGTTACTATTATTTCGTTAACCATAGCTTCGGTTATACTGGGATTTTTCCCGACACCGCTTTTGTATATGTTTAACTCAATAGCCTCAAGTATTTAATAAGGTAAGGTGGTTTAATTTGAAAGAAAACGGCATGCTTCTGGCATTTATGGTTTTTTTCCCAATGCTTTCGGCATTTGTAAGCTATGCCATAGGCAGAAAAAACAAAACAGCAAGAAACCGTTTTGCCTGTGCTGTTACGGCAGTTGAGTTTTTATGTGCAGTTACGGCATGTTATGCTCCCGCTCAATTTAGTATAAACGGCATATTTGCTTTAGGCATTAATTTTGAAAGCGGCGGACTGAGAAGTGTTCTTTCTGTATTGGCTTCTTTTGTTTGGCTTATGTCAACACTTTTTTCAAATGAATACTTTGCTCATTACCGCAACCGAAACAGGTACTACTTTTTTATGCTCTCTACATTAGGCGCTACAATGGGAGTATTTCTTTCGGCGGATTTTTTTACAACACTCATATTTTTTGAAATAATGTCGTTTACTTCATGGGTTCTTGTAATGCATGACGAAACGGAAAACGCCATAAAAGCCGGAATGACATATCTTACGGTAGCCGTAATAGGCGGACTTGTAACATTAATGGGTATGTTCTTTTTCTACCATGCATCGGGCACAATGCGTTTTGATGAGCTGTCTGTTTTTATGTCCGGTGTTGAGGATAAAAAGCCGTACTACATTTACGGACTTATGGTGCTTACAGGTTTTGGGGCAAAAGCCGGAGCTTTTCCCCTTCATATATGGCTTCCGGAAGCACACCCTGTAGCTCCGGCGCCTGCCAGTGCACTTTTAAGCTGTGTTCTTACAAAAACCGGCATATTCGGTGTACTTGTTTTAAGCACTCAGATATTTATGTACGACGCTCAGTGGGGGCTTTTTATACTTTTAACAGGCACAATAACAATGTTTTTAGGCGCTTTTTTGGCAATGTTTTCAATTAATTTAAAGCGTACTCTTGCCTGCTCGTCACTTTCACAGATAGGCTTTATACTGGTTGGAATAGGTATGCAGGGCCTTTTAGGTGAGCATAACGCCATTGCAGCAGGCGGCACAATACTTCATATAGTCAACCATTCGGTAATTAAAATGACTCTGTTTTTGTGTGCTGGAACAGTTTATATGAATATACACGAGCTGGATTTAAACAAAATCCGGGGCTGGGGAAGAGATAAGCTTCTTTTGAAAATTGTGTTTTTGCAGGGCCTTTTAGGCATAGGCGGCATACCGCTTTGGGGCGGATATGTAAGCAAAACACTTCTGCATGAAAGCATAGTGGAGTATATTGCACTTTTAAACGAATCAGGCCAAAGTGCCGTTTTGTTTAATTTTATAGAATGGGTATTTCTTATATCCGGCGGTCTTACACTGGCCTATATGACAAAACTTTTTGCAGCTGTATTTATTGAAAAAGCCGATAGTAAGCCTGATGAAAATAAAAAGCATGACAGTAAATATTTAAGTAAAACATCGGCTTTTGTTTTGATTTGCTGTGGTGTTTTAATTTCTCTTTTCGGCCTTTTGCCTAATGCCGTAATGGGAAACATAGCAGATATGGCAAGAAGCTTTATGAACAGCCATAACATGGAGCATGCAGTGCATTATTTTGCATGGGTCAATTTAAAAGGTGCCGTTATATCGGTAGTTATAGGCGCTGCTGTATATTTTGGCTTTATTCGTGTATTTTTAATGTCAAAAGGCAAAAACGGCCGAAAGATTTATGTTGATTTATGGCCGAAATGGCTCAGTATTGAGAAAAAAATATATCGTCCTGTACTTCTGCATATTCTGCCGTCAATAGGCGGCTTTGGCGCCGGTATTATGAACTGTTCTTTTGAGTTTATATGCTCTAAAACCGTGCCGGCAGCCGGAATAGTATGTGAAAATGTTGTAAACCCGTCTTTTGAGAAATTTTATAAAGCATTATATTTTATAATGTCAAGAGTTGTTGAGTTTGTAAGTGGACTTATTGAAAATATTTTCCTTTGGCTGCTTATAGCCGGTGTAATTACAATGAGGATGTTTAAAAGTATGTATGACTACATGCTTCAGGTAGTGCTTTATTTATTTTTTAATTATGACGAAATTACCTACGAGGGTAAGCGTGATTTCAGAAAAGATGCGTACTTTTCACGGTTTTCCGTTGATAAACACGGTGAAGAACGCGGCATGAGAGAAAATCTTTCCATATCACTTATGCTCTTTGGAATAGGTGTTGTACTGGCTCTTTTATACCTTATAATTTAGTAATTAGTCCGCTTTTATTGCGGACTTTTTTTAATATTAAGATTAACATTTACTTAATTGAACAGAATGTGAAAAGATGATACAATTCTTTTAAAGATTTTGTTGCATTGTTGAATTTATGGTAATAATAGTAAGGACTGATTTATATGCCGGATGAATCTAATTTTGAAGAAATGGTTAAAAAAGGTAAAATGGAGAAAATAGAGTACGAATTATATAACCCGGACCCGGACAAGGGCCTTACAGATGAGCAGGTAAAAGAACGTACCGAAAGCGGCCTTAATAACTGCCATGGTGATATGTCATCTAAAACCGTAGGGGATATAATAAAGGAAAACTGTTTGACGTATTTTAACATGGTTTTTGCCGTTATTACAGTGCTTGTTATAATTTCGGGTAAGTTTAACGATTTGCTTTTTCTGCCTATTATTATAGCCAACACATGTATAGGTATTGTTCAGGAAATTCATTCCAAAAGTGTTTTGGACAAGCTCAGTGTGCTTAATGCCGCCAAAGCAACAGTTATCCGTGATGGACAAAGCACAAGAGTTAATGCTGATGATGTGGTATTAAACGATATTTGCGAGTTTACGGCAGGAAACCAGATTTGTGCCGACTGTGTTGTAAAAAGCGGTTATGTAACTGTAAACGAGTCACTTATAACAGGTGAAAGCGATGAGGTGTATAAAGGCGAGGGAGACAAACTGCTCTCCGGCAGTTTTGTTGTAACAGGCACATGCCGGGCTATGGCCGAAAGAGTGGGCATTAACTCTTATGCCGCTAAGCTTACACTGGAAGCAAAGAAAATAAACAACAAAGAGCAGTCACAAATGATACGCTCCATGAACCGTATACTTATATTTTTAGGCATAGCTATTATACCTATAGGCATAATACTTTTTGTTCAGCAGTTCGGTATAAAAGGCTATGGCTTTAGGGACAGCATATCAACTACAGTGGCCGCCGTTATAGGCATGATACCGGAAGGCATGTATCTTTTAACAAGTGTTGCTCTTGCCGTAAGTGCCGGAAGGCTTGCAGTTAAAAAGGTTATGCTCCATGACATGAAGTGCATAGAGACCCTTGCAAGAGTCAATGTTCTGTGCCTTGATAAAACCGGAACAATTACAACACCGGATATGGAAATGGAAGGCGTTGTTGTTCTTAATAATGCCTTAAATGAGCAGGAAGTTAAAAACAAGCTTTCATCTTTTGTAATGGCACAGGAAACAATTAACGAAACATCAAAGGCTATATTGGATTATTTTGACAGCACCGGTGAAATAATGGAAGGCGTAAGTGTGCCGTTTTCATCGGCTTATAAATACAGTGCTGTTAATACACCGGAAGGCAAAAGCTATGTTTTGGGAGCACCTGAATTTCTTTTAGATGAAAAAGAAGAGGAATATTCTTTTAAAGCCGCATCTTTAGGCAAAAACGGCAAAAGAGTGCTTTTGTTCGGCACATATAACGGCACAGTTGACGGAAGCAAAATAACAGGCCAAGTTGAGCCTATGTGCCTTGTGGTATTTTCAAATCCTGTTAGGAAAGAAGCCGTTGAAACATTCAGGTATTTTAAAGAGCAGGGGGTTGAAATTAAGGTTATATCCGGTGATAACCCTGTTACGGTGGCTTCTGTGGCTAAAGAGGCACAAATTGACAACACAGATAAATATATAGACACTTCTAATTTAACTGATGAGGAACTGGAAAACTGTGTAAATGACTATACTGTTTTCGGCAGGGTTACGCCTAAGCAAAAACGTGTTATTATAAATGCCATTAAAAATAACGGCAATACCGTTGCTATGACAGGCGACGGTGTAAATGATGTTTTGGCTCTTAAGGATGCCGACTGCTCCATAGCCATGGCTTCCGGAAGTGATGCCGCAAGTCAGGCGGCACAGATAGTGCTTATGGATTCGGACTTTTCAAAACTGCCGTCGGTTGTGTATGAAGGCAGGAGAGTTGTAAACAATATCCAGCGCTCATCAAGCCTGTTTCTTGTTAAAAATATATTTTCCCTTTTGCTTTCAATAAGCACTATAGTTCTGCTTTTGGATTATCCAATTACACCGTCTCAGATTTCACTTATAAGCATGTTCACTATAGGCATACCGGCATTTTTACTGGCTCTGGAGAGTAATTTTGATATTATAAAAGGCGGTTTTGTACGTAATGTACTTTATAAAGCTCTTCCAGGCGGGCTTACTGACTTTTTAATGGTACTGGCATTTATGATATACAGTCAGGTGTTTGAGCTTAAAAGTGAGGATGTTTCGGTTGTAAGCACTCTTTTACTGGCTATGGTAGGCTTTTTGATACTTTACAAAATAAGTCAGCCTATGAATAAAATAAGAGGTGCCGTTTTAATTTCAATGATAGCCGCTTTTGTATTATGCGGTATTTATATGAACGATGTGTTTGACATACAGACAATATCTTCAAGAACGGCAATGCTTTTATGTATATTTACAATAGCTACGGAATCGGTTTTCAGGCACATTACAAAGCTTTTCGAGTTTTTTGCACGAATTGCTGAAAAAATGAAAAACAGGAAGAGAAGTAAGGCAGTAGAAACTAATGAAAATGAAATTTCAAAATAAAACAGCTTAAATATCATAAAAATACCCTGTGCTTAGGAGAGGCGATGCACAGGGTACTTTTTTGTAAATTGTGCTTTTAGTCAGTAGTTAGTTAACAGTAAAATTAATGCTTGTATTGCAAAGCCGGCTTATGAATTTAGGGTAACGGTTTTAATTATTGGTAAACACGTATTTTAGGAGGTAAAAGCCGGCTTTTATATATTTTTTTCCGCTGGGTTTTGTTAAATATCCAAGTTCCCGTCTGAATCAAAGGATAATTCCGAAGGCTCAGATACAATCTCTAAATTAGGGTTTAATTTAACTTCGTCTGCCATGGACTCGGAAACGTATATATATTCCATATCGAGGGTATTTTTTATTCGGATTATACGTACTTTTTCTTTGTCTATTTCAGTGCAAGTCTTTATGCAAACTTGAAATGTTTCTTTGTCATTTGCCATAATCATTGGTATTTTGGCAAACTCCAAAACTGTTGATGTAATGCTGTTTGGATATGTAGCTTCCAAATCCAAATCGTTATAAAACTTTTTGCTTATTACATCTACCATTCCAAGGCCGTGAGCATTGCCGTGGGTCTGCTCTGTAAGACGAAGTATGGCACGTTTTTGGGCTTTAATTCCGCCTGAGGCGTAAGGAGTGGCAAATGTGCCTGTTATGTTAGGGTCCATGCCTTCACCGCTTATGTTTTTACCAAACTCATCTACAATAAGAACATCGCAGTCGTCAAAATAGATTTTAGGGAGATAGGTAAAAGATTCTTTAAGCAGTTTAGGCTCTTCGGTTTCAATTTCTTCCGGTGTAAGTGCCGCAAGCTTACAGGTTTCATCAAAACTGTTTTCAAGTATGGCAAGGCCGAAAAGAACAGGGGCATTCTTCATTATAATTCTGCCGAATGTAGGAACAAGGTAAGCCATGTACTTAAAACCGTTTTTATGACAGCTTTCTGCACCCTGCTGTTTGCCAAGGCCTATGGTCATCATTTTCATTAGACCGCTTTCGTATTCTCCACGAAAAGCCGTATGGGCTTTTATTCTGCCGCAGAGTATTATACCGTCGGCTTGGGCAGCGTTTTTGTCTATACGTACCTCAACTTCTTCAGGCCGTATATCGCCTACTACCGTATGGCCTACAACAACGGTTTCCATTGATGATTTAATAGGACAGCCTACACTTTGGGGTGTTACGCCTAAAGACTCGAGTATCTCTAACTGGCCCTGAGCCGTAGCTCCGCCATGGCTTCCCATAGCCGGCACAACAAAAGGATGAGCGCCTTTTGATTTGCAAAAATCGGCTATAGTCTTAATTATAAGCGGTATGTTGCTTATGCCTCGGCTGCCGCATGTTATGCAGATACTCATGCCCGGTTTTATTTTAGAGGCGAATTTATTTTGGCTAAACTGCGATGTTATCGTATTTGGAATATCGTCAGGCTCAATTTTAGGCCTGTCGAATTTTTGGTGTACTTTAATCATTTTAGGTATTTTAACGTCTTCTAAAAGGCTGGTAATAACTCTGTCGGGCATTTATTTTGCCTCCTTTCATCCTCCTTAATTAAATCTTACACACCTGTTGCACCGAAAAGCCGTGGTATAAAGAGTGATACTTCCGGTACATAAGTAATAATCATAAGGGCTATAAGTGTTGCTATTAAAAGCGGAAGCAGTGCTTTTACAATTTCGCTTATATTGATTTTAGCTATGTTGCAGGCAACAAATAAGTCAAGACCTACAGGTGGTGTTATAAGACCTATTGCAAGGTTAACAACCATTATAATACCGAAGTGCAGCGGATTTACGCCTACTGCTGTAGCTAAAGGCAGTAAAAGCGGAACAAGAACTATAATAGCTGAGCTTGCATCTAAGAAGCATCCTGCTATAAGCAGAAGTATGTTTATAAGCAGAAGAACTATTATTTTGTTGCTTGTTGCTGAGCTTACAAAGTTAACAAGAGCTGCCGGAACGCCTTGGCTTACTATTATGTATGAGAAGGCCGAAGCACCCATTATAATGAAAAGAACTGTGGCAGAGCCTATAGCGGCCTTAACAAGCATTTGAGGTATAGCCTTAAATTTAAGCTCTCTGTAAAAGAAGGCACCTACAACAAAACCATAAACAACAGATACACCTGCTGCTTCTGTCGGGGTAAATACTCCGCCGTAAATACCGCCAAGAATTATAACCGGCATAAGCAGTGCAAAAAATGCACTCTTAAAAGCCTTTAAAATAGTCTTTAAATTACGTTCTTTCTGAACACCTTTATAACCGTGTTTTTTAGATATAATATAGTTAAGTATTATAAGTACACCACCGAATATAAAGCCCGGTGCAAAACCGCCCATGAACATGTTTCCTACAGAAACTTCGGCCTGAACGGCATAAACTATCATTGGAATACTTGGAGGAATAATAATACCTATGGCGCCGGCTGTAGCCATAAGGGCTGCGGCATAGCGCTTGTCGTAATTAGCATCCTGCATTGCCGGTATAAGTATACCGCCTAAGGCTGCAACAGTTGCCGGGCCGGAGCCTGAAATAGCGGCAAAAAACATACTTGTTATAATGGCTATAACGCCAAGACCGCCTGGAACGGCACCTACAATCTCGTCAGCAAAATCTATAAGCCTTTTTGAAAGACCGCCTGTTTCCATAAGTGAGCCGGCCAGCATGAAAAACGGTATGGCTATAAGTGAGTATGAGTCAGAAGCGGCATATATAAGCTGTGGAACAAGAGTAGGCGGAAGTTTGCCAACAGCTATTATTGATATTAAAGCCGAAAAACCAAGGCTTACGGCTATTGGTACGTTTATTACAAGAAAAATAACAAATGTGATTAGAATAATCGGTACCATCTGCGACATTAAAAGCACCCCTTTCAATTAAAGCAGGCCTTCGGAAATATGACCTTTTTCCTGTTTTTTGTTTTTAAAGTCATCAATCATAACCTGTATAACTCTGACTATAGTCAGACCAAACCCTATAATAAGTGATACCGATACATAGGCTATTGGCATGCCTACGGCTATTGTCTTTTGGTTTGTAGTGTACTGATAGCTTGTAACACTTATTGAGTAGTAAATTACAACTATGCAAAATGCTATAACTATTAAATAAGACAGTATGGATAATATCTTTTTGTATTTGGCAGGAAATAAATTTGTTATGGCATCTACTCCAAGATGACTTCTTGTTCTAAACCCAAGGCTTATACCAAGACATGAACTCCAAACAAACAGCGCTCTGAGGACTTCTTCAGACCACGGCAGTGAAAAGTGGAAAATATATCTTGTTAGAACCTGTATAAAGCAAATGGCTGTCATAACTACAAATGTTACCGAAAGGAGAGCTTCTTCAATGTGGTTAAATGCTTTTATAAATATATTATTTTTCACGCTTTTTCCCTCCATTTTTGTAAAATATATCCCAGCGGCAATTTACGGCCGCCGGGACAAGAATATAGTCTTTATTAAATCAGCTGTTTTGAGCCGCCTCAACAGCCTCGATTAATCCGTCAACTAAGTCGGCACCGAGAATTTCTCTGTACTCATCGTAAACCGGCATAGCCATTTCTTTAAATACAGCTTCCTGCTCCGGTGTAAGAGTTGTTATTTCACAGCCGTATTCTTTAAAGCCTTCGATCTTAGCAGCATCGTCTTCGGCTATAAGGTTATTAATGTAGTCGGCGGCATCTTTAGAAGCCTGAACAAATATTTCTTTGTCTTCTTCAGAAAGACCATCTATAAAAGCTTTGTTCCACATTATAAATGCAGGGTCCCAGCAGTATGTCCAGTCAGTAATGTATGGGCATACTTCATAAAGTTTGTTTGAATCGATTGCAGCTACAGGGTTTTCCTGGCCGTCAACTGTTCCCTGCTGAATTGATGTATAAACTTCAGACATGTTAAGTATTGTTGGGTCAGCACCCCAAAGCTTAAATGAGTCAACAAGTGAGTTAGCCTCAGGAACTCTTATTTTAAGGCCTTTAAGGTCGTCAGGAGTTTCAACTTTACGTTTTGAGTTGGTAAGCCATCTCATACCGTTTTCACAGATAGAAAATGAAATACAGCCGTTGTCTTCAAGCCATGTCATAGCTTCCTGACCTATTTCGCTTTCGTTAAGAACTTTAAAGCCTGTTTCTCTGTCCGGGAACATAAACGGAAGTGAGAATACAGCGTATTTTTCGTTAAAGCCCTGATAGCTAAGTCCTGAGTGAATCATAATCTGGAGTGCCCCTGTACCTGTCATTTCAACAATAGAACGGTTGCTGCCGCCTGAAAGGGAACCGGAAGGATAAGCTTCAACATCATATCTTCCTCCTGTTCTTTCGTAAAGCAGGTCGCCAAGGTACTCAAGGCCAAGCTGCCAAGGGTGTGTGTCGTTAAACGGATGAGATGCTAAAAGAACTTCTGTTTCAACATTGGAGCCTTCTGCTGTTGAAGTTGATGCACCTGATGATGAAGATGATGAGCCGCAGCCGGCTAATGACGAAGCCATAAGTACAAGTGATGCGGCAAGGGCCAAAATTCTAACTCTTTTTTTCATAAAACTTAATCCCCCTTTATAATGGTTTACCCTAATAGTACGACATAATATCTCGTTGGCTAATTTGTTACAAGAGATACTATGTATATGACTAAAATATCATAGGACACATACTATGTCAATTGGTTTTTTGTAAAACCAGTATTTTTGTAATAAATGACATTTTTATACAGATTTTTTGTCTAAAATAGACAGTTTACAGGTATTTTGACCTATGGTACTATTATTAATGAGTTTAATATAATAATTTATCTACAATGTATGGGAACAAACACATACTATGAATATTGTGATTGATAGTTTGATATACATATGATGTCTATCTTAAATAGATATGATGTCTTTCGGGAGGTATTTATATGGATGGCTACGTTACTGTTTCAAAAGAAGCGGCAGATAAAATACGGGACATGATTTTTATAGAAAAACGTTTTGCTCCGGGAAGCAAACTGCCTAATGAAAAAGAGCTTATGAAAGAGCTTAGAATAAGCCGTACAAGCCTTAGAGAAGCTATTAAAATACTTATCGCCAATAAAATTCTATATATAAAAAGGGGTACGGGAACTTTTGTATGTGATTTTGACAGGGAAAACGAAAGCATATTTAATGTTTTTTATCCCGTTAAAAATATGACTATGGTTAAAAACTCATTTGAACTCAGGCTTATACTTGAGCCGGAAATGGCCTTCCAGTCAATGGCATTTGTTAAAGATGAGGACATTGAGCTTTTAAAAAAGCTTGAGGAAGAATGCCGTAATAAAATTATGAATAATGAGGACTCAACTGAAGAAGATAAAAACTTCCATGCGGCCATAGCACGTCTTTCCAAAAACAGGATATTTGAGGAGCTTTTGCCATATTTTTATGTATCCATAGCCAGTACAGAGGGCGCTAAAAATTTAAGTAAAAAACAGGCTGATTGTGTAATTCAGCAGTTAAACGAAAACGCTGTTATTTATCATAAGAAAATTTTGGAAAACTTTATTAACAGAGATGCTCTTGGAGTAAGAATTTCTATGGAAACACATATTTATAATTCATTAAAAATATTCAATGATTTAATTGCTGTAAAACCAAAACTTGTCGATTTGTGAATGAAAGAGATGTAAGCCAATATAAAAAAATAACGTTTTTTGCCCTAAAATGAGCATTATTTTACATTGATTACCATACAGCAAGTAAAATGTTGAAATAATACATTTCACGATGTATAATAATTGTAAAAATTTGGGAGGAATGAAGAATTTGAGCAAATACATTTCGCTTGCTGAGGAAACAGCCGAAAAGCTAAAGCGCATGATATTGGATGAAAAGATATATAAACCGGGTGAAAGACTGCCTAACGAATCGGGGCTTTCCGAAATACTGCAAGTGAGCCGTACATCCATAAGAGAAGCGGTTAAAATACTTATTGCTGGAAATATACTGGAAATTCGCAGGGGAGTAGGTACATTTGTAAAAGAAAACCCGGGTATGGCGTCAAACCTGTTTGACATGATTTATTTAAGCGATAAAAAGCAGGATTTAAGAGACTCA
Source organism: uncultured Clostridia bacterium (assembly GCA_944384255.1). Classification (GTDB taxonomy): domain Bacteria; phylum Bacillota; class Clostridia; order Lachnospirales; family Anaerotignaceae; genus Neoanaerotignum_A. Next base: position 13,790 of record CALWSS010000032.1, on the reverse strand, counting down.
CTTAAACTCAGGCTTGTACTTGAGCCTGCTTTGGTAAAAAATGCCATTGATTTAATGACTGAACCTGAATTTGAGAAAATATGTTATTATGAGGAACAATGCCGTGTTTCGGCTGATAATCTTGAAAAGTTTTATGAATATGATGTTAAATTCCATGAAGCCTTGGCGGCGGCATCCCATAATAAAATATTTGAACAACTGACACCTTTGCTTCATCAATCAATAAACATTATAAGCCATTCTTTAAAAGATGAAAGTGTTATACAGGCTTTCAGGGAAAATGCTGTTGTTTATCATGAGAAAATAAAAAATGCTATTAAGGACAAAGACTATGTAGGTGCAGAGGTATATTCCAAGATTCATGTATACAATGCAATGAAAATTATGAACTTAAAATAAGAAGTTTTTAATGGTGTATAACTATATTGTCACAAGTACTATATTTGATATTATGTTAATTGCTATGTGAACATATAAATTTTTATATTCAAAATAAGTGATTAATTTCAGCCTAAATATAACTGAAATTTCAGTATTGATTATTTTAATTGCCTTACAATCCTATATAACTTTATTATAACGGTAATTATTAAATAAAAAATGGCGTTTAAAACGCCATTTTATTTTTATATTTTTTTGATTTTTTATAACTTTATATAACTTTTTAGAACTTAAATATTCCCTGAAGGAACACAACAAGTATAAGTATAGGAAGTATGTATGTAAAATAAAATCTCAAGCATTTTGGCACTTTAACGCCTTCACCGGTATTAACTTCTTTAATATAGTTATCCCAGCCCCAGCCGTAACGGCTGACACAAAATACAAGGTATATAAGTGAGCCTAAAGGCAAAAGCAGATTGCTTACAAGGAAGTCTTCCAAATCAAGAACGGCAGTTCCCGGGCCTAAAGGCTGGAATGATGACCATAAGTTGTAGCCTAAAACGCAAGGAAGGCTTAATATTATAACAACTACTGTATTAATAATGGCTGTCTTTTTACGGCTCCAGCTAAAAAGGTCTATACCGAATGAAATAATATTCTCAAATACGGCAAGGACTGTTGAAAAAGCGGCAAAAGCCATAAACAGGAAGAATAAAGCACCCCAAATTCTGCCGCCTGCCATTGAGTTAAATACATTTGGCAGTGTAACAAATATAAGGCTTGGACCTGAATCAGGGTTTATGCCATAAGCTGAACAAGCCGGGAATATAATAAGACCGGCAACAAAGGCAACAAATGTATCAAGGACACCTATTCTGAGTGACTCTCCTAAAAGGGCATGGTCCTTTCCTATATAACTGCCGAATATAGCCATAGCGCCTATACCAAGGCTTAATGTAAAGAATGACTGGTTCATGGCGGCTACTATTGTAGGCCATATACCTACTTCAACCATTCTGTTAAAGTCCGGAAGAAGGTAAAATTTAAGTCCTTCACTGCTTCCCGGTATAATAATACTGTGTATAGCCAGTATAATCATAATTATTATAAGTGAAAGCATCATTATTTTTGTAATACGTTCAACACCGCTTTGAAGTCCGGCAGAACATATAGCAAAGCCTACTATAACAACAAGTATCATCCAAAAGGCCATAACACCCGGCTGTGAAAGCATTGTAGAAAAAGCCGACGAAACCTGTTCTGTAGTCTGGCCTGTAAAATTGCCTTTAAGTGTTAAATAAAAATAGTGGAGCATCCAGCCGGCTACAGTTGTGTAAAACATCATAAGCAGATAGTTTCCGGCTATGGCAAAAATACTGTGGTAATGCCATTTCTGCCCCGGCTTTTCAAGAGCAACATAAGATTTTGCTATACTCTTTTGGCTTGCACGGCCTACTGCAAATTCCATACTCATTATAGGCATACCCATAACAATAAGGAAGAACAGATAAATCAAAACAAAAGCACCGCCGCCGTATACACCTGTAATATACGGAAAACGCCATACGTTTCCTATACCTATGGCACAGCCGGCACTTAAAAGCAGGAACCCAAGCCTTGAACCGAGTTTTTCCCTTTCCATAATTAAAACCTCTCCTTTATAAATAATAACTTTTTTGTTTTGGGAATTTCAGGCATATCAAAATAACCGACAGACATTTTTAATCCTGCCGGCTAAAATTATACCGTTAATTAAAGCTTTTCCAACACCCCAAATACAAATAATACAGAAATTATTTTAATACATTATGGAAAATAAAGCAACAAATAAGAATAATAAAACTCTTTTAAAAGTAAAAAGCACCGTAAAGTAATTTTTTACAGTGCTTTTATATCTTTTACGGCCAAAAAGCAGTTAATAGGAGAAAGAGGGAATGTAAATTACTTTTTGACAGTTATTCATTTTAAGAAATCGTATTTAACACCAAGGCCTTTTTTAACAGCGTTGTTGTATATTGAAACAGCCATTACATTGTCCTGTATAGCCATGCCAACAGTGTCGAAAAGAGTAATTTCGGTGTCGTTTTCACGTCCCGGTTTTTCACCAAGTATAATCTGGCCTATTTCGGCATAAACGTCATCTGCTGTAATAACGCCTTCCTCAATAGCATGATGTGTTTCGCCGTTTTTAGCACAAAGAGCTGTAGAGTCGGTTACGGCTTTGGCATCTTTAAATATATCGGTGCAAAGTTCCTGTTTATCAGGCATATCAGCACCCATGGCAACTATATGTGTGCCCGGGTTAAGATATTCTCTTTTAACAATAGGGCCTCTGCGGCCAATTGTTGCTGTAACTACAACTTCGGCGTTTCTTACTGCCTGTTCAACTGTTTCACATGGATGAAAATCGGCTTTTATTTCAGCAGACATGTCCTTAATATAATTTTCTATTTCCTCAGTGCTGTAGCCCCATACGTAAACATCAGTAAAATTACGTACTCTTGAAATGGCTCTTAACTGCCTGCGTCCCTGATTGCCTGCACCTATTATGGCAATTTTATGGGCGTCTTTTTTTGCAAGATACTCTACAGAAATGGCTCCTGCGGCAGCTGTACGGCAGCCGGTTATCCAAGTTCCGTCCATAATGCATTTTAAAGCACTTGTGTCGGCCTCATATAAAAATACTGTGTTTATACCTGTAGGAAGGCCCAATTTAGGGTTATCAGGGTATCCGCCGGAAGAGGATTTTATTGTTATGTATCCGCCTTCTAAGTCAAGACCGCCTTTAAAGTCGAAGCCTGTATGTGTCCCCGGTTTTACTATTGTCATAAAGTCCGGCTGTACTACATGGCCTTTTGCAAATGAGCGGTAACCGTTTTCAACTGCCTTATATACGTCATCCAAGTCAATAAGGCTTCCCACATCGGTTTTATTTAAAAGTAAAGTTTCCATAAAATATTGCCTCCTTCTGGTTAAACATAATATAGCTTTTTGTTATATCATCAGAGATAAAATTATTTTTATACCGGTTTAAACAGCAGGCACCCTGAATGATTTATATTTAAATTCAAAACACCTGCCGTTTCCGGCATAAAAAGCAGTTTGATAATGAGGTTATATTTAATGTCTGCAATTTTAAATACTCCGTTAAACAATAACAAAAAGTTATGCCTTTGTTTCTTAAGGCTATTATATCGCCATTGTTTAAAAGGAACAATTAACTAAATGTACGCAAAAAGCCATAACATTATGTTATGGCTTTATAAGCTCTTGAGTATATTGAACCAACTGTTGGGCATGGTTTGAAAGTGTGTGGCCTTCATCGGTAACATAGCCCAGTGTAAGGGCTGAAGCTTCGTCCTGTATGTATAGGTCTTTAATGCCGTATTGGTTTTTGCCGGGATAACTAAAATTAATGCCTATATCCACAAGGTCGGTTTCCAAAAGAAGATTTGTTGACAGATGTTCGCTGTTGGTGTATACGGAGTTATGAAGGCTGTCGGAATTAACAACTCCCAAGCTTACTTTCTCAAGACCGTCGTCTACTGAAAAGAAATCGCTTAAACTTCGGACAAACTTAAGGTTGGGCAGTTCATCTATTGAAACAGTGTCTCTTTCAAAAAGGGGATTTTCCGGCCCGGCAAAAAGGCATGCCTTAAACTTGCCTAAAGGTGTAAAAACAAGTTTTTTACGTTTAATAACATTTAAAAAAGCCGTTATATGCTTTTGTGAAACATATAAAAAACCTATCTCGGATATGCCCTTTTCCACATGGTTTATTATTTCCTCAACTGTTCCCTGACGGTGCTCAATTATAATATCGGGATTGTTTTTGTAAAGCTTTACAAGGAGTTTGGAAAAAACATTGCTTTGGTAAGTGGAAATATAAAATGTAGCACGTTTTTCATTTTTGCTCATGTTTGATATTATTTCGGCATTTTTTACTGTGTTTAAAGCATATTCATATATTGACTTTCCAAACTGAGTAAGCCTTAGCCCTTTGCTTGTCCGTTCAAAAAGCTGGGCTCCCAGCTCGTCTTCCAAATGCCGTATTACCTTGCTTACATTAGGCTGAGATGTATACAGTCTGTCCGATGCCTTGCTTAGGCTTTTGACTTCGGCACAGGCTATAAAAAATTCCAGTTGTTTAAGTTCCACATATACCGCCTCCTTAATAGAAAAATTATAACATAAAACAATAACTAAATGTAAAAATTTAAAAATAGATATTGACAAAATCCTATCTGAATAGTAGTATATAGCTATAAACATATTAAAACGATAGGAAAACTTATATTTGATATAGAAGGCTGGTGCTTTTATGAAAACAATATATTTTGATAACGCTGCAACAACACCTGTAAGAAAAGAAGTTTTAACTGAAATTATGCCGTATTTCAGCGATATTTATGCCAATGCTTCAAGTGTGTATGATATAGCTGCCAAAAGCCGCAGAGCTGTTGAAAAAGCAAGAGAGCAGGTGGCAAAGGCAATAGGCGCTCAAAAAGACGAAATTTATTTTACAGCCGGCGGAAGCGAAAGCGACAACTGGGCTATTAAAGGAACGGCAGATGCTTTAAGCAAAAAGGGAAAACATATTATAACAACTCAAATTGAGCATCATGCCGTACTGCATACATGTGAATTTCTTGAAAAGCATGGCTGGGATATTACATATCTTCCGGTTGATGAATACGGCCTTATATCTCTTGATGATTTAAAAAATGCTATTCGTCCGGATACTGTTCTTATTTCCGTAATGTTTGCCAATAACGAAATAGGCACTATTGAGCCTATAGCCGAAATAGGAAAAATAGCCAGAGAGCACGGCATATACTTCCATACAGACGCTGTTCAGGCAGTTGGCCATGTTAAAATTGATGTAAAGGAAATGAATATAGATATGCTTTCAATGAGCGGCCATAAGCTTGGAGCCCCTAAAGGCGTTGGAGTGCTTTTTGTAAGAAAAGGCATTACAATTTCAAACCTTATTCACGGCGGCGGACAGGAAAAAGGCAAAAGAGCCGGAACAGAAAACACAGCCGGTATTGTAGGCATGGGTAAAGCCATTGAGCTTGCCACAGCAGAAATTGACGAAACAGGCAAATATCTTACAATGCTCAGGGACAGAGTTATAAAGGGCATAACCGAAAACATTGATTTCTGCCGATTAAACGGACACAGAGAAAAAAGACTTCCGGGAAATGTAAATATTTCATTTGAGTTTATAGAAGGTGAAAGCCTGCTTCTGCTTCTTAACAGCAAAGGAATTTGTGCTTCCAGCGGAAGTGCCTGCACATCAGGCTCACTTGACCCGTCACATGTGCTTTTAGCCATAGGTCTTGAACATGAAAAGGCTCATGGCTCCCTTAGAATTACACTTTCAAAAGAAAACACAGTTGAAGAAGTTGATTATCTTATTAAAGAATTGATACCTATAGTAAAAAGATTAAGAGAAATGTCGCCTTTATACGAAGATTACTTAAATGGCGAAAAAGCGGTATAAAATAAGGAGGCGTTATATATGGAATATTCAGCAAAAGTTATGGACCATTTTATGAACCCAAGGAACATGGGACAGATAGAAGACGCCGACGGCGTTGGAACAGTAGGAAATGCCAAATGCGGCGATATAATGAAAATATATCTTGACATAGATGATGAAGGCATTGTTCGTGATGCCAAGTTTAAAACTTTCGGCTGTGGCGCCGCTGTTGCAACAAGCAGTATGGCTACAGAGCTTGTAAAAGGCAAATCTGTTGATGAGGCCATGGATGTTACAAACAAGGCTGTTATGGAAGCTCTTGACGGACTTCCGCCTGTTAAAGTACACTGCTCATGCCTTGCAGAAGAGGCTATACATGCCGCTTTGTGGGACTACTGCGAGAAAAACGGAAGAAAGATAGAAGGACTTAAAAAGCCGGTAAACGACATTGACGAGCTTCATGGTTAAAATATCCCCTTGATTAGAAAATATATCTCCTTCAAATATGTTACTTCTTAAAATATGTTTACGGCGGTATATATAAGTCTTATATCTATAAAAACAGGCTGTTTGGTTAAATTCAAACAGCCTGTAATTTTATTTCTTGTTCTGTTCCTGTATTTTCTGGTTTAAATCTTCGAGGTATTCCCAGCGCTCCATTTTTTCGTTTAATAAATTTTCCGTTTCTTCTTTTATTTTAGAAAGCTCTTCTAACTTAACAAAATCCGTTGCATTTAAAGCCATTTCTTTTTCGGTATTTTCAAGCTTTTCTTCAAGGGCGGCAATGTCGCTTTCTATAGTTTCATACTCTTTTTGTTCTTTATAAGTAAATTTAAGCTTCTTTTCGTGGGAAGCTTTGTATTCTGTTTTTTTCTGTTCTTTTGGCTCTTTCTGTTCTGAAATTTCGCCTTCATCAGTTTTTTTAAGTGAATAGTCTGTATAGCCGCCTTCATACTGTTTTATAACACCGTTATTTTCAAAAGCAAATATACGGTTTACTGTTCTGTCAAGAAAATATCTGTCATGGGATACGGTTATAACAACGCCTTCAAATGAGTCGAGAAATTCCTCAAGTATATTCATTGTGGCTATGTCCAAATCGTTTGTAGGCTCGTCCAGTATAAGCACGTTTGGTTCTTCCATAAGCACACGAAGAAGGTTAAGACGCCTTTTTTCACCGCCTGAAAGTCGCTTTATCTGGCTGTGCTGGAGATATGGCGGGAAAAGAAATTTTTCAAGCATTTGTGAAGCCGAAGCAGTGCCTTCAGGTGTTTTAACATATTCCGCTGTGTCCCTAATGTAGTCAATTACCTTTTTTTCCGGGTCCATGTATGAAATCCGGCCGGTGTTTTCGTTTTCTATTTACTGTGTGTAATAGCCTATTTTAATCGTTTGGCCTATTTTTACACTGCCGGAATCCGGTTTTTCAATACCTGCTATTATTTTCATAAGGGTAGTTTTGCCACATCCGTTTTTGCCTATAAAGCCTACACGGTCTCCTTTAAGGAATATATAAGAAAAATTGGTGAAAAGAGTTTTGCCATCGTATTGTTTTGATACATTTTCAAGCTCTATAATTGTTTTGCCAAGTCTTGATGCAACAGAGCCTATTTTAAGTGTTTCGTCACGCTTGAAGTCTTTTTGATTTTTCATTTCTTCGTAACGCTCAATTCTGGCTTTCTGTTTTGTGGACCGGGCAAGAGCTCCACGCTGTATCCATTTTAATTCCGTTCTGAGTATGGATTTTCTTTTTCTGTCACTGGCTATTGCCATGTCTTCTCTTTCAGCTTTAAGAGCTAAAAAGCCGGAATAATTGGTTTCGTAGGTATAAAGAGAGCCTTTGTCAATTTCAACAATACGGTTTGTAACACTGTCAAGAAAGTATCTGTCATGGGTAACCATTACAATGGCACCTTTGAACTTTTTAAGGTAGCCTTCCAAAAAGTCTGCCATTTCGCTGTCTAAGTGGTTAGTAGGCTCATCAAGTACAAGTATGTCCGCAGGGGATACAAGAACGGCTATAAGGCAAACACGCTTTTTCTGTCCCCCTGAAAGGGCTGAAAGCTTCTGGTTGTAGTCGTTAAGGCCGAAACGTGTTAAAAGTGATTTTGCCTCTGTTTCAATATCCCAGGCATGGTCGCTTTTTTTGTTGTTTTCCAGCACGTATTCCAAAACGGTTTCGTCTTTTTCAAATACAGGGTGCTGTGGAAGGTAGCGGACAATTATGCCGTTTGCCTTTGTAACAGTTCCGCTTTGGGGCTGTTCAATGCCGGATATTATTTTTAAGAGTGTAGACTTTCCGGTGCCGTTAATGCCTATAACACCTATTTTATCGTTTTCCTGTATAAAAAAAGAAACATCGTTAAGAAGTGTTTTATCCGTAAAAGATAAGGTTATGTTTTCAGCTGATAATATATTCAAATTTAAAACTCCGTTTCTGAAATTAGTTTAATATTATAAATAAATATAGTAAAATAAAAAATAAAAGTCAAGAAAAGGGGGAAACGGCTGTTATGAAAGGCAAAAACAAGCGAAAGCTGAAAATAATACTGGGTGCTTTTATTGTTATAGCGGCAATAGGCATACTGTGGTACAACGCACCGCAGGGGGTGACGGATTTAGACCCGAAAGATGTAAAAGAAATAGTGGTTTTTGACGGGAATACCGGAAAAAGCCTGCATATAGAAAAAGAAAAAGATATTGATTATATAATAGACGGCCTTAACGGTATAAGAATTAAAAGAAAAGGTATTTCACTTGGCTACACAGGTTTCAGATACAAAACAACAATATACCTTAAATCCGGTGAGGAAGCTGACGGGTTTAATAATTTTATTATAAATTCCCCTGAAACTATACGGAAAGACCCGTTTTTTTATACTGTAATCGGCTCAAAAACTCCATGTGAATATATAGAGGATTTGTTTGAAAAAGATAAAGAAATCTGAAAAGGTGCTGGTATCTGTGATTTATAAATTTGTTGATGAAAATTTGAAAAAAGAGCTTGTTTCTTTAAGGCGGTTTTTTCATAAAAAGCCGGAAGAAGGCTGGTGTGAGTTTTTTACTACATACAATATTGTTCAGTATCTTAAAAAACTGAAATGTGATGTTTATTACGGGCATAATTTTTTAAAGCCCGGCGAAAGATACGGCCTTTGCTCTAATAATGATTTTGAGTTAAGCGCTGAAAGAGCCAAAAATCAGGGCGTGCCGGAAAGTTTTATAAACGAGGTTACAAAGGGCTTTACCGGTGCAGTGGCTGTTTTTAAGTTTAAAAATCCCGGTCCGGTGTGTGTTTTTCGTTTTGATATAGACGCTCTTAAAGTTGAGGAAAGCAATAATAAAGACCATAAGCCTTATAATTGTGGTTTTATGTCGGAAAACACCGGCTTTTCCCATGCCTGTGGACACGACGGGCATATAACTGTTGGCCTTTTGTTATGCAGTATACTGTCAAAAAACAGTGAAGATTTAAAAGGTGAAATTAGAGTTATATTCCAGATGGCAGAAGAAGGCTGCCGAGGGGCATCGGCAGTAATTAAAAGCGGTTTTGTAGACGGTGCCGACTATGTTTTTGGCGGGCATATAGGTATTTCAACTGTTAAAACAGGAGAATTAGCTGTTATAACAGACGGATTTTTGGCTACAACCAAACTGGATATAGTTTTTAAAGGCAAAAGTGCCCATGCCGCCAACAGTCCACATTTGGGTAAAAATGCCATGCTTGCAGCTGCTCAGTTTGTGCTTGCTTCAAGCGCAATACCACGGTTTGGGGATAAAATAACATCTGTAAATACAGGCATTTTTAATTCCGGTACAGGCAGAAATATTATACCTGACAGTGCATATCTTAAAACCGAAACACGAGGCTATGACAGTGAAGCCGATAACTATATGCAAAAAGAAGTTATACAGCGGGCAAAAGGAGCGGCTGAAATGTACGGCTGTGATGTTGAAATAAATACAGCCGGTAAAGCCTGCTCTTTTGCTTCAAATTCAGAGCTGGTAAAAATGGCAAAAGAAATATATGCTGATATGACAGAAGGCGGAACGATTTTGGAAAAAAGCTTTACGGCTTCTGAAGATTTTACAAACATTGCCGTTTATGCTGAAAAAACCGGTGCAAAATGTGCATATTTTACATTCGGCAGTTATTTAGCCGGACCTCATCACAGCAGTGACTTTGATTTTGATGAAGAAGTGCTTTTTAATGAAACGGAGTTTATGGCAAGAATTGCGTTTGATATATTAAAAAACTAAGGAGGAAATTTTATGTCAGAGATTTATTCTTTTAAAGTTAAAACATCATACAGAAATCAGCTTGTAGATATTACACCACAGGTTAAAGATATTATATCAAAAAGCGGAGTAAAAGACGGAATATGTGTTGTATTTTCAAGCCATACAACAGGGGGCATAACAATTAACGAAAATGCCGACCCTGATGTAAAACACGATATACTTACTGAGCTGGATAAAATAGTGCCTTTAAAAGACAATTACCTTCACTGTGAAGGCAACTCGGCGGCACATATTAAAGCGTCATTAATGGGTTTTAGCCAGACAATAATTATAAGTGATTCAAAGCCGGTTTTGGGTATATGGCAGGATATATATTTTGCCGAGTTTGACGGGCCGAGAAACAGAACGGTTTTTGTTAAAATAATTGAAGGCTGATAAATGAAGCATTAGATAAGCGTTTTTTTGAACTTAAATTGGTTTAAAAAACGCTTTTTTTATTTGCCTTAATTATTATGCAGTATTATGCGGTATATAAAAAGCATTAATTTTGTTTGATTTTAGCCATATTCATATTTACTTAAGAATCATTTAAAGTAATCTTAAGAAACAATATGCCATAATTTATGTATAATTATACTGAAAAGAAAATTCAGTTAATGAAATAAATTAAAGGAGGCATAATTAAAGTGAAATATAAAACTTTGCCTATAGCTTTTATATTATGTACGGCAGTTTTAGCCGGCTGCGGCTCATCAGGCGGTGGAGAAGTATCTTCTGCTGCAACATCATCTGATTTGGCGTCTTACGACCCTAACAGTGTAGCCGTTGAAACAAGTATTGCAAAAAAAGGCTCTATAGAGGAAAAATCCATGTTTTCCGGCACCGTTCAGCCAATTAAAACCGTTGATGTGGCATCCCCAAGAACGGGAGTAAAGGTAACAAGCGTTAATTTTGATGTAGGAGATAATGTTAAAGCCGGAGATGTGCTTTTCAGCCTTGATACAACAGATATACAAAACAATATAAATGTTTTAAATGCTTCCCTTGCTTCGGCAGATGCCAGTATACAGTCAGCTAAAATTGAGCTGGAACAGGTGGAAGGCTCTCAAATGAAACAGCAGATAGAAAACAGCAAAACAGCCGTTTCATCGGCACAAAGGTCTTATGATACGGCAAAGGCTCAAATGGATACGGCAAAAAGGGACTATGACTCGGCAAATACTCTTTTTGCAAACGGTGCCGTTTCACAAACGGAGCTTACAAACCTTAAAAATGCCTATGACGAGGCTCAAAGAAATACTCAGGCGGCAAAAGAAGCCCTTAATTCGGCTCAGTACAGCTATGACTTGCTTGTAAACGAAACTTTGGCCGAAAACAAGAAACGTGCTCAAAACGGTCTTGACTCGGCTATAGCACAAAAGAACGCACAGGCGGCTCAAATGCAGTCTTATAAAAAAGATATTGCCGACTCAAATGTTAAAAGCCCTATAACAGGCACTGTTTTAAGCTGTAATGCCGTAGCAGGCTCTGTTTTAACAGGGGACATGCCTTTTGTTATAGTGGATTTAAGTACGGTAAAAATAGAGATTAATGTTTCGGAGGAGATAGTCAACTCTCTTTCTGTTGGGGATATGGCCGAAATAACAGTTGAGTCATATTCAGATACACCTTTTGAGGGAAAAATATCAACTATTGCACCGGGAGCTAATTCAGACGGCACATTCCCGGTTTCAATAGAAATAAATAATCCTGACGGAAAACTTAAAAGCGGTATGTTTGCCCAAGTGAATTTTGTAAAGGATAAAAGCTCAGATAATATAGTTCTTAATAAAAATGCCGTGCTTATAGACAGTACAAGCGAGTATGTGTATGTAATTAAGGATTCAAAGGCACAAAGGGTTGATGTAACAACAGGCCTTGACAACGGTACTTATGTTGAAATTTTAACCGGGCTTAATGAAGGCGATGAAATTGTTGTAAACGGAAGCTCATATCTTAATAACGGCGACAGTGTAAGAGTTGTGAATAATAAAGACAACAAAGAAAATACGGATAAAAACGAAACAGCAAATACACAGCAGACAGGCACAGAGCCGGATAAAAAAGGGGAGGAATAATTTATGCTCTCTAAAATATCAATAAAACGGCCTGTAACAACAGTTATGATAATACTTATGGTGTTTTTAGGCGGTCTTGTTGCCCGTGAATACCTGGAAATAGCTTTTATGCCGTCTATTGACTACCCAATGATTGCCGTAGGCACATCTTATGAAGGCGCCGGGCCGGAAGAAGTAGAAGAAATGGTAACAAAGCCTTTGGAAAAAGTCCTTTCTACTGTTACGGGAGTAAAAGATATACGCTCATACTCCAGTTTGGGTTATTCCCAAATAACACTTCAGTTTAAAGACGGTGTTGACCTTGATAAAAAGACAAACGATGTAAGGGATAAACTGGAAATGGCCTATCTGCCAAAGGATGCCGAAAAACCGTCTATATATAAATACGACATTCAGCAGGAAACAGGCACAATGACAGTAGGCATAAGAAGCAACGATTATAATGCCTATACACTTTATAACATTGTAAACGACAGAATTAAAAACCGTTTTGAAAGTATAGAAGGTGTTTCGGCAGTTGAGATTTGGGGCGGAAGGCAGTACGAAATAGACGTAACGGTTGACCCTGTTAAATTAAGCGGTTACGGAATTACAATAGATGATATTTCAAATGCCATATCCCGGGAAAACTCCAATGCCGGAGCCGGAAAAGTAACACAAGGCGATTCTTCCATGCAGCTTAGGGCATTAGGCCAGTATAAATCGGAAGAAGACATTAAAAATGTGCCTATAGTTACAAAACAGGGCAATATTATTCATGTAAGCGATGTGGCTAATGTTGAAAAAACCGAAAAGGAACAGAACATAAAATCCATAATAAACGGTGAAGAAGGCATAGTGCTTTCTATTTTCAAACAGTCTGATGCCAATATAGTTACAGTAAGCGATAATATACAAAAAGAGATAAATTCTTTGCAGGCAGAATTTAGCGACATTAATATTGAGCTTTTAAACTCAACAAGTGATTACATAAAGTCGGCTATAGGCGGCGTTACAAGCACGGCTTTTGAAAGTGCCATTGTAGCTGTATTTATACTGCTTCTGTTTTTAAGGGACTATAAGTCATCACTTATAATAGGTGTTTCAATACCTACTTCAATAATGGCAACATACGGCTTAATGTACTTAACCGGCATTACAATGAACATTATATCCATGGGCGGTATAGTAATAGGCATAGGTATGCTGGTTGATAACTCCGTTGTTGTTTTGGAAAACATAAACACATATTACAAACGGGGCTACACACCGGAAGATGCGGCATATTACGGTACAAAAGAAGTTTCAATGGCTGTAACGGCATCCACTTTAACATCTGTTGCAGTTTTCGGGCCTATAGCATTTGTTCCGGGTACAGTTGGGGCCATTGTAAAAGACCTTTCTTTAACAATTTGCTTTGCCCTTACGGCTTCCCTTGTGGTGTCCCTTACATTTGTGCCAATGGCATGCTCCAAACTCCTTTCAAGGCAGGAAAAACGCCGCAGACTTAAAAAACGTTTTATATTTGCATTTTTAGGCGATATTTGCCTTAAATTCCTTAACGGTTTGGACAGTATTTACAG
>CALWSS010000031.1 GCA_944384255.1 uncultured Clostridia bacterium | reverse complement strand
TTCGTTCCCAGTTTCTAATTACACTTATACTGCTTATATCAAATCGACGTACTGCTTCACCATAGCTAAGATTCTCATTATGTATAGTTTCAACAACAAGTTTCTTAAACTCAGGTGTATATTTTTTCTTTGGTTTTCCTTTTGGCATAAAAAATCACCCCATTTGTTATTTAGTATATCATACTGTCTAACAAATGGGGTGCATTTCAAAAGCCTCAGCGGTTAATATTAAAATTTGAAATTATTCAATGATTTCTGTAACAGAACCAGCGCCTACTGTTCTACCACCCTCACGGATAGCGAAACGAAGACCAACGCTCATAGCAACAGGAGTAATAAGCTCAACTGTCATTTCAACGTTATCACCAGGCATGCACATTTCTGTACCTTCTGGAAGGCTGATAACACCTGTAACGTCTGTTGTTCTGAAATAGAACTGTGGACGGTAGTTGTTGAAGAATGGAGTATGACGTCCACCTTCTTCTTTGCTTAATACGTAAACCTGAGCTTTGAATTTTGTATGAGGTGTAATTGTGCCAGGATGAGCAAGAACCTGTCCTCTCTGGATTTCTGTTCTCTGAACACCACGGAGAAGTACACCGATGTTGTCGCCAGCTTCAGCAAAGTCAAGCATCTTTCTGAACATTTCAACGCCTGTAACAACAACTTTCTTCTTCTCGTGTGTAAGACCAACTATTTCAACCTCGTCAGATACTTTAAGCATACCGCTTTCAACTCTACCTGTTGCAACAGTACCACGGCCTGTGATTGTGAATACGTCCTCAACTGGCATGATGAATGGCTTATCTACATCTCTCTGTGGCTCAGGGATATATTCATCGATTGTGTGCATAAGCTCAAGGATAGCATCGCCCCATTTGCTGTTTGGATCCTGAAGAGCCTGGTAAGCTGAACCTCTGATGATAGGAATATCATCACCTGGGAAGTCATACTCGTTAAGAAGCTCTCTGATTTCCATCTCAACAAGGTCAAGAAGTTCTTCATCGTCAACCATATCACATTTGTTCATGAATACAACGATGTAAGGAACGCCAACCTGTCTTGCAAGAAGGATGTGCTCTCTTGTCTGAGCCATAGGACCATCTGTTGCAGCAACAACGAGGATAGCACCGTCCATCTGAGCAGCACCAGTAATCATGTTCTTAACGTAGTCAGCATGGCCTGGGCAGTCAACGTGAGCGTAATGTCTCTTCTCTGTCTCATACTCAACGTGAGCTGTAGAAATTGTGATACCTCTTTCTCTTTCCTCTGGAGCCTTATCGATATTGTCGAAAGCTACAGCTTCACCAAGACCTAATCTCTCATGAAGTGTCTTTGTGATAGCAGCTGTTAATGTTGTCTTGCCGTGGTCAACGTGACCGATTGTACCAATATTAACATGTGGTTTGGTTCTTTCATATTTTGCCTTTGCCATTTTAAAAGTCCTCCTTTAAATATGCGTTATTCGCTTAAAGACCTGCCAAAACGGCAGATACTAACAAATTAATTATATTAAATAAAGTAGCCTTTTGCAATACCATTTTTCCAGTATTATGCAAAGGATAATTTATTATTCTGCTGATTTTCTGCCCGCAAGAACTTTTTCCTGAATGTTCTTTGGACATGGCTCGTAGTGGTCAACTTCCATTACGTAGTTACCACGACCCTGAGTTCTTGAACGAAGGTCTGTTGAATAACCGAACATTTCAGCAAGTGGAACATAAGAATGAATTATCTTAGCACCATTTCTGTCATCCATACCTTCAATACGTCCACGACGTGAGTTAATGTCACCAATAACATCGCCCATGTACTCTTCAGGTACAGTAACTGTAACCTTCATTATAGGCTCAAGAAGTACAGCATCGCCCTGTTTCATAGCCTCTTTAAATGCCATAGAACCTGCAATCTGGTAAGCCATTTCAGATGAGTCTACATCATGGTAAGAACCATCGTAAACTTCTGCTCTAACACCAAGAACTGGATAGCCGCCAAGAATACCGCTCTGCATAGCTTCCTGAATACCTTTGTCGATAGCAGGAATATATTCCTTAGGAATAGCACCACCAACAACGCTGTTTATAAACTCGTAGTTATGCTCAGCATCTGTTCCGATTGGTGTAAATTTAACTTTACAATGACCATACTGTCCACGACCGCCTGACTGACGAACGAATTTACCTTCAACGTCAACTGGCTTGCGGAATGTTTCTCTATATGCAACCTGAGGAGCACCTACGTTAGCCTCAACATGGAACTCTCTTAAAAGACGGTCAACAATGATTTCAAGGTGAAGTTCACCCATACCGGAAATAATTGTATCGCCTGTTTCCTGGTCTGTATGAGTTTTGAATGTAGGGTCTTCTTCAGCAAGTTTAGCAAGAGCAATACCCATTTTATCTCTGCCTGCTTTTGTCTTAGGCTCAATAGCAACAGAAATAACTGGCTCTGGGAATACCATTGATTCAAGAATTACTTCATGTTCTTCATCACAGATTGTATCACCTGTTGTAGTAAACTTAAATCCTACAGCAGCAGCTATATCACCAGCGTAAACCTTGTCGATTTCCTCTCTGTGGTTAGCATGCATAAGAAGAATACGTCCGAAACGCTCTTTTTTGCCTTTTACTGAGTTGTAAACGTAAGAACCTGCTTCACAAGTACCTGAGTAAACTCTGAAGAAAGCAAGCTTTCCAACGAATGGGTCGTTCATAATCTTGAAAGCAAGAGCTGCAAAAGGCTCTGTATCTGAAGAATGTCTTGCAACTTCCTCACCTGTTACAGGGTCAATGCCTTTGATTGACTCAATGTCTGTAGGTGCCGGCATGTAATCAATAATACCGTCAAGAAGTTTCTGAACACCTTTGTTTCTGTATGCTGTACCACAGAATACAGGCATAAGATCACATGCTATACATGCTTTTCTGAGAGCTTTTTTAAGTTCATCGATTGTGATTTCCTCACCACCGAGATATTTTTCCATAAGCTCTTCATCAGTTTCGGCAATATCCTCAACTAATGTTTCTCTGTATTCGTTAGCCTGGTCAACCATATCCTCAGGAATATCTTCTACTGATATATCTGTACCAAGGTCATTATTATAAATATAAGCTTTCATTTCCATAAGGTCAATTACGCCTTTAAAGAAAGCTTCGGCACCGATAGGAAGCTGTACTGCTACCGGATGGCAACCAAGTCTTTCTCTAATTGACTTCATTGAGTTATAGAAGTCTGCACCCATGATGTCCATTTTATTAACGAAAATCATACGAGGTACGTTATAGTTATCTGCCTGTCTCCAAACTGTTTCAGTCTGTGGCTCAACACCGCCTTTAGCGTCAAGTACGCACACTGAACCGTCAAGAACACGGAGTGAACGCTCAACTTCAACTGTAAAGTCAACGTGACCTGGTGTATCGATGATATTTATTCTGTTACCCTTCCAATGAGCTGTTGTAGCAGCGGAAGTAATTGTAATACCTCTTTCCTGCTCCTGTTCCATCCAGTCCATAGTAGCTGTACCTTCGTGGGTATCACCTATTTTATAGTTACGGCCTGTATAGTAAAGGATACGCTCAGTGAGGGTAGTTTTTCCGGCATCGATATGCGCCATAATACCAATATTTCTGGTATTTTCCAAAGAAAATTCTCTACCTGCTGCCAAAATTACTCCTCCTCCTGCTTATTTTAAATTACCAAAAACACTTTACGCCTTCCGGCAATAAACCGGAAGGCAAAAGTTCAAATTTCATCTTACAGTATTCCCAAAAAAGGAATGCTTTATTAAAAATAAGATATTTTTCACAATTACCATTTGTAATGTGAGAAAGCCTTGTTAGCCTCAGCCATCTTATGAGTTTCTTCTTTCTTCTTGCATGCTCCGCCAGCATTGTTAAGAGCATCCATAATTTCGCCTGCAAGACGGTCAACCATAGTCTTTTCACCGCGTTTTCTGCTGTAAACAGTAAGCCATCTAAGACCAAGTGTACGTCTTCTGTCAGGTCTGATTTCCATAGGTACCTGGTAAGTAGCACCACCAACACGGCGAGCTTTAACTTCAAGAACAGGCATGATGTTGTTCATAGCCTCTTCAAAAGCCTCTATAGGGTCCTTTCCTGTTTTTTCAGCAACTTTATCGAATGCGCCGTAAACAATTTTCTGTGCAACGCCTTTTTTACCGTCAAGCATAATGCTGTTGATAAGTTTTGTTACATTTTTGCTTTTATATAAAGGGTCCGGTAAAACCTCTCTTTTAGCTACATGACCTTTTCTTGGCACGATTCTTCCCTCCTTAATATAGTTAAATCATAGGTACTCGTGTATACTAAATATACGCGTTTCATGCCTTACACTACATTTATACCACGCTTTAGCAGATGTATATTAATTCGTACAAGGCACTACTTAAATTTTAATTATTTCTTTTTAGGACGTTTAGCGCCGTATTTTGAACGGGCCTGCATTCTGTTAGCAACGCCTGCAGTATCGAGTGTACCACGGATAATATGGTAACGAACACCAGGTAAGTCTTTAACTCTTCCGCCTCTGATAAGAACTACAGAGTGCTCCTGAAGGTTATGACCTTCACCAGGGATATAAGCTGTAACCTCAATACCGTTTGTAAGTCTTACTCTGGCAATTTTTCTTAAAGCTGAGTTAGGCTTTTTAGGTGTAGCAGTTTTAACTGCTGTGCAAACGCCTCTTCTCTGTGGAGAAGAAATATCTGTTGTTTTCTTCTTAAGAGAGTTAAGACCTTTCTGAAGAGCTGGAGCAGTTGACTTTTTCTCAAGAGTCTGTCTGCCCTTTCTTACTAACTGATTAAATGTTGGCATTAAGTGCACCTCCTCACAAAATTAATACATTCTGCCTACGCAATTTAATTAGTTCTTTAAAATCCGGCATTACAATAACGCCTGATTTCAGACACCGTAAAAGTTTATCATTTTACAAATTAATTGTCAAGATAATTTATAAATATTTTACCTTTTATATACAAAAGATGTATAAAAGTATTCTTACATTATAATAGTAACCACATAAGCAAGTAAATTAATATTGAGTCTTTTACCAGCTTATTTTTCCACCAAAAGTAAATATTACTCATAAAACTTGGAAATTCTTTAAAAAACAGGCCAAAAACTTAATTTATAAAAAATTCCAAATTTTTTTTTAAACTTTAAAATACATTGCAATTTTTTGTTTATGTGTAAAAATAGCTAAAACATTGTCAATTAAATAACAAATTATGCTTTATATATCTAAAAATTTTAATTCTTCTTTAATCTTTAGTGTTTTTATTATAATATAAACTGCCATTTAGCTATTAATGCTAAAAAAGCGCTATGGCAAATGCCATTGTTTAATTATATTACCTATAGAATGTTTAAAGAGCACTCTTATGTCCGTGTATCGTGTACATTTACGTATTTTTATTATAATTCGTTCTTCTACCGTAAACTTTTAGTAAAATAGTACATTTACTAAAATAAATAAACATAGTATAATCAAACTAAATTAAGAAAGTCTCATGCGGCTATAGTCTTTTAGCCGGTTAATACGGATTAATAGTGAGATTTAACCCAATTATCTAAAATTTAACAGGAGGCGTTGAAATTGATTTCACTTGAAATGATTTATGATGCAAAGAGAGTACTGCAGGATGTAGCAAGAACAACTCCGCTTTCTCCAGCTCCAAAAATAGGCGAAGGAATATACATTAAATCTGAAAACCTTCAGCTTACAGGCTCATTCAAATTAAGAGGCGCTTATTATAAAATACACAGCCTTACAGATGAAGAAAAATCAAAAGGCGTTATTGCCTGCTCAGCCGGAAACCACGCTCAGGGTGTTGCTTTATCAGCTACAATGAGTGGCATTAAGTCAATAATCTGCATGCCTGCCGGAGCTCCTTTGGCAAAGGTAGAAGCTACAAAAGGCTATGGTGCAGAAGTTGTGCTTGTTCCTGGAGTATATGACGATGCTTATGCCAAAGCCGTTGAGCTTACAAAAGAACACGGATACACATTTGCTCATCCGTTTAATGATGAAAGAGTTATAGCAGGCCAAGGCACAATAGGTCTTGAAATACTTTATCAGCTTCCTGATGTAGACACAGTTGTAGTTCCTATAGGCGGCGGCGGACTTATAAGCGGTGTTGCCTATGCCATAAAAGCTATTAAACCTGACTGCAAGGTAATAGGTGTTCAGGCAGCCGGTGTTCCAAGCATGTATGTATCAAGAAAAAACGGTGAGCCTACAGAGCTTGCTTCCGTTTCAACAATAGCCGACGGTATAGCCGTTAAAAAACCTGGCGACCTTACATTTGAAATATGCTCTAAATATGTAGACGAAATAGTTACCGTAACAGAAGACGAAATTGCATCAGCAATATTAAGTCTTATGGAAAATCAGAAAACTGTTTCAGAAGGTGCCGGAGCCGTTTCAGTAGCTGCCGTAATGTTCGGCAAAGTTGAAACAAAAGGCAAAAAGACAGTATGTGTTGTTTCCGGCGGAAATATCGATGTAACAATGCTTTCAAGAATAATAACAAAAGGACTTTCAAAATCTGGAAGAACTTGTGAGATTACAACAAAGGTAATGGATAAACCTGGTCAGCTCATTAACCTTCTTCAGATAGTATCGGAAACAGGGGCAAACATAGTAAGAGTTAACCACTCACGTGAAGCCAAGCTTTCAGATATTACAAACTGCGTTGTTACAATGGTTCTTGAAACAAGAAACAGAGAACATGTTGAACAGATAGAAAATGCACTTACAGAAAAAGGATATGAGCTTATTAAGTAAAAAAATAAGAAAGGTTCTGAAAATAAGTAATGCCGTAATTAAAATATAAAACTTATAAAAGGAGGGAAGCTTCGGAATGTACATTCCGTAAGCGAATAAAATTATGGAAAACCAAAAGAAAAAATTCAAATTAGGCCTGCTCCCACGGCTTATAATCGCTATTATACTCGGTATTATTATAGGAAGCATTTCAAAATCTTATGATTTTCCTGTAATAGTCCGTCTTGG
Source organism: uncultured Clostridia bacterium (assembly GCA_944384255.1). Classification (GTDB taxonomy): domain Bacteria; phylum Bacillota; class Clostridia; order Lachnospirales; family Anaerotignaceae; genus Neoanaerotignum_A. Next base: position 9,010 of record CALWSS010000031.1, on the reverse strand, counting down.
AGCCACATTCAACAGCATTTTCGGTAACTTCCTTAACTTCTCAATACCTCTTATAATAGTCGGCTTTGTTGTGCCTGGTATTGCCGATTTAGGTGAAGGCGCAGGCAAAACCCTTGCTCTTACTGCACTTGTAGCTTATGTATCAACTATAATTGCCGGTTCATTTGCTTTTATTGTTGATACAGCAATATTCCCGTCATTCCTTAAAGTCGGCTCTATAGTGCTTAATAATGCTGCAAATGCCGAAGAAACAATGCTTTCAGGTTATTTTACAATAGAAATGCCTGCTATTATGGAAGTAATGAGTGCCCTCCTTATAGCGTTTATAATGGGTCTGGGCATTGCAGTTACAAGATGTAAAGTTCTTAAAGACGTATTTAACGGCTTTCAGGATATTATAGTAAAACTTGTTACAAACATAATTATTCCGCTTTTACCAATTCACGTTTACGGTATATTTGCAAATATGACTTATGCCGGAACAGTAGTTGAAATAATGTCGGTATTCATTAAAGTATTTGCGATTATAATTATAATGCACATTCTTATAATTGTATTCCAGTACATTATAGCCGGAACAGTATCAAAGAAAAACCCGTTTGTTCTTATAAAGAATATGATTCCTGCCTACTTTACAGCTATAGGAACACAGTCTTCAGCAGCTACAATTCCTGTAACAGTTGAAGCTACAAAGAAAAATGGTGTAAGCCAAATGATAGCCGAATTTGTATGCCCGCTCTGTGCAACAATACATCTTTCAGGCTCAACAATAACCCTTACAAGCTGCTCAATAGCAATTATGATGCTTAACGGCTGGGAAGTTTCATTTGTTAAGATGTTCCCGTTCATACTCATGCTTGGTGTAACAATGGTTGCAGCTCCTGGTGTTCCGGGTGGTGCAGTAATGGCAGCTCTTGGCATACTTGATACAATGCTTGGCTTTAACGAAGCTATGCTTGCTCTTATGATAGCTCTTTACATCGCTCAGGACAGCTTTGGAACAGCCTGCAACGTAACAGGCGACGGTGCTATAGCGGTATTTATGGATGCCATTACAAAAAAGAGCAGAAATAAACAGCCGGAAGCTACACCTACGGCAGAATCATAATTTTAAAAAATTATTTTTAATCACAGCCCCCAACTTATTCCCAACTCTGTCGTACTGAATTAAAAAGGCGGCAGGGTTCGGAAAATATAAATATAAAACATAAAAATATAAAATATATAACTTATATCTAATGAAAGGATGATTTTCAAATGCTTAAATTCACATCAACACCAAATGCTCCAGCAGCAATAGGACCATATTCACAGGCAGTAGAGGTAAACGGACTTCTCTTTGCTTCAGGTCAGGTGCCTCTTATGCCGGGCACAGGCGAAGTAGTAGGTACTACTATTGAGGAGCAGACAGAAAGAGTTTGCCTTAACATAAAAGGAATACTTGAGGCTAACGGCCTTACATTTGAAAATGTAGTTAAAACAACTTGCTTCCTTGCAGACATAAATGATTTTGGCGCTTTTAACGAAGTATACGGAAAATACTTTGTAAGCAAACCTGCAAGAAGCTGTGTAGCTGTAAAATCTATTCCAAAAGGTCTCCTTTGTGAAGTAGAAATTATAGCTGACATGAACAAATAATTAAATAATTAAATCATTATCTCATTTCCCAAAACGGAGAAAAGCCATTGCAACATAAACGCTTTTCTCCGCTTTTATTTTAATCATTATTTACAATCAGACATATTGTGCTATAATCGAATTTGGATAAATTAAAATATTTTATTCATTGCGTTTTTATTGTTCAATATATTCGTTAAGGGGGAAATATATAAATGCTGACAATGGATATGGTTTACGATGCCAAAAAGGTTCTTACAGGAATAACAAGGGTAACTCCGCTTTTTGAAGCACAGAAAATCGGAAGCGGAATATATTTAAAGTGTGAAAACCTTCAGCTTACAGGCTCATTTAAAATGAGAGGTGCTTATTATAAAATAAATTCTCTTACTCCTGAAGAAAAAGCCAAAAGCGTTATAACATGTTCTGCCGGAAACCATGCTCAAGGTGTAGCTCTTTCAGCCAAAATGAATAATATAAAAGCTTATATATGCATGCCTGCCGGTGCACCTCTTGCCAAAGTAAACGCCACAAAGGCTTATGGTGCAGAAGTAATACTTGTACCGGGAGTTTATGACGATGCTTATGCAAGAGCTTTGGAACTTTCGGCACAATACGGATATACAATAGCACATCCGTTTAATGATGAACGTGTACTTGCAGGACAAGGCACAATAGGTCTTGAAATACTTGATCAGCTCTCTGATGTTGACCAAGTAATTGTTCCAATAGGCGGTGGCGGACTTATAAGCGGTATAGCTTTTGCCATAAAATCACTTAAACCGGAATGCAAAGTAATAGGAGTTCAGTCAGAACATTCCCCAAGTATGTATGTTTCTGTTAAAAACGGAGAGCTTACAGAAGTTCCTACAACTCCTACTATAGCAGACGGAATCATTGTTAAAAAGCCTGTTGAGCTTACATTCCAGTTCTGTCAGAAATATGTTGATGAAATAGTTATGGTGTCTGATGATGAAATTATGGATGCCATGTTTAAAATGATTGAAACACAAAAAGTAATACCTGAAGGTTCCGGTGCAGCTCCAGTTGCCGCCATAATGACAGGAAAAGTTGATACGGCTAACAAAAAGACAGTATGTGTTGTTTCCGGCGGAAACATAGATTCAAGCAAACTTGTAGAAGTTTTATCAAGAGGAATTAAAAAGAACGGCGAAAAATAATATTAATTACATAAAAATATATTATAAAAAGGTACAGAAATTTTATTCTGTACCTTTTTTGTATATTTCTGTATTTTATTTTTCTACTTTTACAGGTGTTAATTTGTCATGCTCTGTAATTTTTCTAATTACCCTGCAAGGATTACCGGCAGCAACAACACCATCTGGTATATCTCTGTTTACAACACTTCCGGCTCCTATTACTGTGCCTTCTCCAATAGTAACTCCGCCGCAAATAGTGCAGTTGGCCCCTATCCAAACATCATCTTTTATTGTTACTGGCTTAGATGTACCTATTCCCTCTCCTCTTTGCTCAGCATCAATAGAATGACCTGCACAGGCTATACATACTCCCGGTGCAATAAAAGCATTTTTGCCTATATATACCGGTGATGTATCAAGTATAACACAGTTATAGTTAATTACTGTTAAACCGCTTGTGTGTATATTAAAGCCATAATCACACCTGAAAGAAGGCTCTATAAATGTAAGCGGGTGGCATGTTCCAAAGAGCTCTTTTAAAATACTGCTTCTTTTTTCTTTCTCATCCGGTGCTGTCTGATTATACTGCCAGCAAAGTTTTTTAGCCTTTTCCTGCAAATGAGAAGGCATATCCCAGTTGCTTGAGCAATAACCTTTATTGCTTTTCATAATTTCTAATATATCCATAAATACTCCTCTTTTATTATATTAATAATATAAAATATGCCGCCGAAAAACGGCGGCATAAATATAAATTTAATTATGATAAACCTTCAAGCTCGGAAACATATTTTCCGCTTTCCTCAACAGGTTCAATACCTATATTGCGGTATCTTGGCATACCTGTTCCGGCTGGTATAAGTTTACCAAGTATAACGTTTTCTTTAAGACCAATAAGCGGGTCAATCTTGCCTTTAATAGCTGCTTCTGTAAGAACTCTTGTTGTTTCCTGGAATGAAGCTGCTGAAAGGAATGAGTCTGTAGCAAGGGACGCTTTTGTAATACCCAAAAGAACTCTGCTGCCTTTAGCTGGCTCAAGACCCTGTTTTTCCATTTCGGCATTTGTATTTTCAAATGTAAGCCAGTCAACAAGGCTTCCCGGAAGGAACTCAGTATCACCGTTATCCTCAATCTTAACTCTCTTAAGCATCTGACGAACAATAACCTCAATATGCTTATCGTTAATCTCAACACCTTGGAGACGGTAAACTCTCTGTACTTCCTGTATCATGTAATCCTGAACGCCTCTTAAGCCTTTAATCTTAAGAATATCGTGTGGGTTTACACTACCTTCTGTAATTTCGTCACCGGCTTCAATATAGTCGCCGTCGAATACCTTCATACGTGAGCCGTAAGGGATAAGGTAATCTTTTGACTCGCCTGTTTCTGGGTTAGTAATAGTAACCTCACGTTTTTTCTTTGTATCAGTATATGAAACTGTACCGGCAAATTCCGAAATAATAGCAAGACCCTTTGGCTTTCTTGCCTCAAAAAGCTCCTCAACACGAGGAAGACCCTGTGTGATGTCGTCTCCGGCAATACCGCCTGTATGGAAAGTACGCATTGTAAGCTGTGTACCCGGCTCACCAATTGACTGAGCGGCAATAATACCAACAGACTCACCAATACGAACTGTTCTTCCGCTTGCCATGTTAGCGCCGTAGCACTTAGCACATATACCAACTGTTGAACGGCATGTAAGAACTGTTCTTATAAGAACTTTCTTAATTCCGGCTTTTTCAACCTTTTCTGCCATATCCATAGTAATCTGAGTATCGGCAGGAACAATAACTTCATCAGTTTGAGGGTCTCTTATTTCATTTACAGACCAACGGCCTCTGATTCTGTCCTGAAGACTTTCAATAAGCTCGTTGCCGTCGGTAAATGCAGATACCCATAAACCAGGAACTTCCTGACCTTCTTCTTTGCAGCAGTCCCACTCACGGATAATAATATCCTGTGAAACGTCAACAAGACGTCTTGTAAGGTAACCTGAGTCGGCTGTTCTAAGAGCTGTATCTGTAAGACCTTTACGAGCACCGTGAGCTGAAATGAAATACTCAAGAACTGAAAGGCCTTCACGGAAGTTAGACTTAATAGGGAGCTCGATAATACCACCAGATGTGTTGGCCATAAGTCCACGCATACCGGCAAGCTGTTTAATCTGTGCATTAGAACCACGGGCACCAGAGTTAGCCATCATGAATATATTGTTGTATTTACCAAGTCCGGCAAGAAGTGCTTCTGTAATCTTGTCGTTGGCAATGTTCCAAGCCTCAATTACTTTGTTATGACGTTCTTCGTCTGTCATAAGACCACGTCTGAATTTCTTTGTAATTAATTCAACAGTAGCCTCTGCTTCTGCAAGGTACTCACCCTTCTTTTCAGGTATAACCATATCTGATACAGAAACTGTAAGAGCTCCTCTTGTTGAGAATTTATAACCAAGAGCTTTAATTTTATCAATAACAACGGCTGTCTTTGTAGAACCGCATTTGTTTATGCAGCGGTTAATAATTTTACCAATGGCTTTTTTATCGCAGAGGAAGTCAATTTCAAATCTGAATTTGTCTTCATCCTTTGTTCTGTCAACATAGCCAAGGTTCTGAGGTATAGCCTCGTTAAATATAATACAGCCAACTGTTGTTTCAACCATTCTTGACTCTTTAACACCGTCAAACTCAAGTGTACGTCTTACATTAATAAGCTCCTGAAGTTTAATTTCGTGGTTGTCATAAGCAAGAATAGCCTCAAGCTCATCTTTAAAGTTACGTTTAATTAAATCACCGGCATGTTTAATAACATTTCCGTTTTCGTCAACAATGTCCTGCTCATATCTCTTATTAAAGTCATCACGTCTTAATGTAAGATAGTACATACCAAGAATCATATCCTGTGTAGGTACTGTAACAGGAGCACCGTCGGAAGGTTTAAGAAGGTTGTTAGGTGAGAGCATAAGGAAACGGCACTCAGCCTGAGCTTCAACAGAAAGCGGAACGTGAACAGCCATCTGGTCGCCGTCGACGTCGGCATTATAAGCTGTACATACAAGCGGATGAAGCTTTATAGCCCTGCCTTCAACAAGTACCGGCTCGAAAGCCTGAATACCAAGTCTGTGAAGTGTCGGGGCACGGTTAAGCATAACCGGATGCTCTTTAATAACGCTTTCAAGTACATCCCAAACTTCGCTTTGAAGTCTTTCAACCATTCTTTTAGCTGATTTAATATTGTGTGCAATGCCGTCTTCAACAAGCTTTTTCATAACAAAAGGTTTGAAAAGCTCAATAGCCATTTCTTTAGGAAGACCGCACTGGTAAATTTTAAGGTCTGGACCTACAACGATAACGGAACGGCCTGAGTAGTCAACACGTTTACCAAGAAGGTTCTGACGGAAACGTCCCTGTTTACCTTTAAGCATATCTGAAAGAGACTTAAGTGCACGGTTTCCAGGACCTGTAACAGGTCTGCCTCTTCTGCCGTTATCAATAAGGGCGTCAACAGCTTCCTGAAGCATTCTCTTTTCGTTTCTGACAATAATGTCAGGAGCACCTAAATCAAGAAGCTTTTTAAGACGGTTATTTCTGTTTATAACCCTTCTGTAAAGGTCATTAAGGTCGCTTGTTGCAAATCTTCCGCCGTCAAGCTGAACCATAGGTCTTAAATCCGGCGGAATAACAGGAATTACATCAAGAATCATCCATTCAGGCTTGTTGTTTGAAAGTTTAAATGACTCTAAAACTTCAAGCTTTTTGATAATTCTTATTCTCTTTTGACCTGTTGTTTCTGCAAACTGTTTTTTAAGCTCTGCACTTTCTTTTTCTATATCAATATCCTGAAGAAGCTTTTTAATAGCTTCGGCGCCCATTTGAGCATCAAATGAGCCATAGCCGAAACGGTCGCAGGCTTCTCTGTATTCTTTTTCAGTAAGTAGCTGTTTGTACTGTAAAGAAGTTTCTTTAGGGTCAATTACAATGTATGACGCAAAATAGAGAACCTTCTCAAGAGCTCTTGGGCTCATAGAAAGTATAAGACCCATTCTTGAAGGTATGCCTTTAAAGTACCAGATGTGTGATACAGGGCATGCAAGCTCAATATGACTCATTCTTTCACGTCTTACTTTTGATTTTGTTACTTCAACACCGCAGCGGTCGCATACAATGCCTTTATATCTGATTCTTTTGTATTTACCGCAGTGGCACTCCCAGTCTTTAGTCGGTCCAAATATTCTTTCACAGAAAAGACCGTCCCTTTCAGGCTTAAGAGTTCTGTAATTTATAGTTTCAGGCTTTTTAACCTCGCCTCTTGACCATTCACGAATCTTTTCAGGAGATGCCAAGCCGATTTTAATAGAATCAAAAACTATTCCCTGTTCTTGAACTGCCATATCCTAAAGCTCCCCTCTCTTAGTTCTCATCATCAAAATCTTCATCATCAAGAAGCTCGTCATCGAGGATAGCATCGTTATAATCGTCCTCATCATCAGCTTCACTTTCTTCATCATCGCCAAAAAGTATCTCTTTAAGGCTGTCATCGGAATTTTCGTCTGTTACATGGAAGTCATTTCTTCTTCTGTAATAAGCCTCGTCTTCATCATCGCTGCCTTTTTCAAAGCCGTCGATATTTACATTAAGGTCGTCAATATCATCAATAGATTCTTTAATCTCTACTTCTGTCTTGTCGGCTCTTAAAACACGGATATCAAGAGCAAGTGACTGGAGCTCTTTAAGAAGAACCTTAAATGACTCAGGAACACCAGGCTCAGGTATATTTTCACCCTTAACAATAGCTTCGTAAGTTTTAACACGGCCTACAATATCGTCAGACTTAACTGTAAGTATTTCCTGAAGTGTGTAAGCAGCGCCATAAGCCTCAAGGGCCCAAACTTCCATTTCTCCGAATCTCTGGCCACCGAACTGAGCTTTACCACCCAGCGGCTGCTGTGTAACAAGTGAGTACGGGCCTGTTGAACGGGCATGAATCTTATCATCAACAAGGTGGTGGAGTTTAAGGTAATGCATGAAACCTATTGTAACTCTGTTGTCGAAAAGCTCACCTGTACGTCCGTCACGAAGCTCTACTTTACCGTCACGGCTGAGTTTAACGCCTTTCCACTGTTCTCTGTGGTCACGGTTTTCGTAAAGCTCATCATATATATCGCCTTCAAGGAGAGGTTTCCATTTTTCAGAAAATTCCTCCCAAGGAGTATTAGCATAATCGTTGGCCATTTCGAGAGTATCCATAATGTCAATCTCGTTAGCTCCGTCGAATACCGGTGTTGATACCTTCCAGCCAAGTACGTTTGCAGCAAGGCTCAAGTGTGTTTCAAGCACCTGTCCTATATTCATACGTGAAGGAATACCAAGAGGGTTCAAAACTATATCCAGCGGTCTGCCGTTTGGAAGAAATGGCATATCCTCAACAGGAAGAACTCTGGAGACAACACCTTTGTTTCCGTGACGGCCTGCCATTTTATCACCAACAGAAATTTTACGTTTCTGGGCAATATAAACTCTGACAAGCTGATTTACACCAGGGCCAACATCGTCGCCGTTTTCTCTTGTGTAAATCTTAACATCAACAATAATACCGCTTGCACCGTGAGGAACTCTTAAAGATGTATCTCTTACTTCACGGGCTTTTTCACCGAATATTGCTCTAAGGAGTCTTTCTTCTGCTGTAAGCTCTGTTTCACCCTTAGGTGTAACTTTACCAACAAGTATATCGTTTGGTCTAACTTCGGCACCTATACGGATAATACCTCTTTCGTCAAGGTCTCTAAGTGCGTCGTCGCCAACATTAGGAATGTCTCTTGTAATTTCTTCAGGTCCCAGTTTAGTATCTCTTGCCTCTGCCTCATACTCATCAATATGAACAGAAGTATAAACATCTTCCTGAACAAGTCTTTCGCTTAAAAGTACGGCGTCCTCGTAGTTGTAACCTTCCCATGTCATGAAACCTATAAGAGGGTTCTTACCAAGGGCAAGCTCACCGTTTGATGTTGAAGCACCGTCAGCTATTATTTGACCTTCTTTAACCTCGTCGCCAAGGTCTACAATAGGTCTCTGGTTAAGGCATGTTGACTGGTTGCTTCTCTGATATTTAATAAGTTTATAAACATCTCTGCCAGTCTTTGTTTTAACATCAATTTCATTGGCAGAAACTTTTTCAACAACACCGTCATGCTTTGCAACAACGCATATTCCGGAGTCTTTAGCTGTTTTATATTCCAT
>CALWSS010000030.1 GCA_944384255.1 uncultured Clostridia bacterium | reverse complement strand
AAAACGAATTAGACAAAAACTTGGTTGGATGAGTCCTGTAGAATATAGGCTGTCTGCCTTAACTTCATAAAAACAGCGCAGCAGTTATTAAAACTGCTACGCTTAAAAAGTCTAACTTTTTGGGGTCGGTTCATTTACACCGGTTTTTTGTTGTTTTAAAATTTAGTAAGGAATTTTCCGTCTTTATCAAACTCGATATAAAACGGCTCACTTTCGATTTTTAATGTATCCATTTTCTTTGCATCCTCAACCATAGCCTCGGAAATAAGTATTTCCTCAATCTCAAGTGAGTTATTAATTACTATTACCCTTGGGTTGTCGTAATCTATTTTAAGGCATGTGGCAATGGCAGCCTTCATAACTTCTTCATCGCTGTCTACTATAACAGGCATTTTATAAGATGATGTGTTATAGCTTGTAATGGCATTTGGATAAGTATCATCAAGACTTACCTTGTCTGCAAAGCTCTTTGGTGCAAAATCGGCTCTTCCCATGCCTGTTGCGTTGCCGTGGGATTCTTCTGTAAGGTCGAAAATACCTATCATCTGGGATTCAATACCCATTTTAAGTTTAGGGTTAACACAGCGTCCAACAATGTTAGGGTCCATGCCTGCACCGGTGTAGTTTTTGCCTATCTCACGAACTATAAGTACATCGCAGGAGTCAAACCAAATACGGCTCATAGCTTTTTTAGCTTTTACAAGAAGTTTAGGCTCTTCTTCAGGGATTTTGCTGCCCGGTATAACGTCTATCTCGAATGTTTTGTCAAAAGCGTTTTCCAAAAGAGCAACACCTATAACTACATTGGCATGTTTAATAACCTCTGTGGCATTAAGGCCTATTCTGCGGGACATACTGTCATCACCATTTGAATGGCAGATATGTGCACCGTACTGTTTACCTATACCTATTGTAAGCATTTTCATAAGACCGCTTTCGTAAGGGCCCTGAAAGCTTGTATGTGCTTTAACACGATTTAAAGCTATTACAGCATCGGCCTCAGAAGCGTTTTTATCTATGCATACGTCAAAATCGTCTTCACCGTCTGAAACATGGCTGATTTTAACTGTTTCCATAGAAGAAAGAATAGGGCATCCCATTAATTCTTCTGTAATGCCAAGGCTTTTTAAAATTTCAATCTGGCCTTCGGCTGTAGCTCCGCCGTGGCTGCCCATAGCCGGTATAAGAAACGGCTCTGCACCAAGACTTTTTACATATTCAACAAGTGACTTTGTTACAAAAGGCATATTGCTTATACCGCGGCTGCCGCAGGTAATGCATACCCTCATACCCGGCTTGATTTTACCTACAATTTCAGGATTTTCAAGACCGGCTTTAAGTCTTTTGCCTATTTCTTCTTCTGTAAGTTCGTTATGCTCAAATATCTGATGCGCTTTAACAAAGCGCGGCAGTGTTATATGGTCTATAAGTTTTGTAATGCCTGACATATTTTAACTCCCATTCCTTTATATTTAAGTTTATTAAGAACTGAAAACATATTTGGCTATATAAGGGAAAAGGAACTTTGTATTTATACTGTCTTTGCGGCGCCAGTAGGGTACTGAGCTAAAACGGCATTAGCCATATCAAGGCTTATTTCATCTACAGTAAGGCCTTTTGTATATGCTTCAAGAAAGGCTTTGCATGCAGCCTGTGCCTCAACAAAAGGTCCAGGTACATTTATAATTATTGTATTGCCTTTTTTGCCGCATATAAGCTTTGACCACATGTGTCCGTTTTTGCCGTAAATTTCATGAGAAGCGAACTGATCCAAGTATCTTTCAAGGGCAGAATGAGTAAAGTCCTTGCCTAAAGTTTTGCTGAAACGGTGTCCGCCGCCGCTTCCGCCTATTAAAATTATTAAATCCGGAGTTTTATCCTCTGCTACTTCCTTTATTTTGTTGAATATTGTGTCTTCAACATCTAAAAGAGGGCAAAGACGTGTTACTTCGGCCTGAGGGAACGCCTTTACTATTTGGCCGATTATTTCCGGAGCGTCAAGGTCAAGAACAATGCCGCTTCTTATTTCATCGCCTGTAGGCAGTATATATACTGATTTCATTTCCTTTTCATCCACCTTTCCATAGCGCAGGCTGAAATAGGCTCGTCCGGTATTGAGTCGTAGTCTACCTCAACTATTTTGTCGCTGCATGAAAGCTTTGTAAGTTCTGTAACTGTAATGCCTTCTGTAAGTACAATGCTTTCAATAAGGCCTTTTTCGTTTTTACGTACCTGATCAGGTTCAATATCATAAACGTCCATTTCGATATTATCGCCTGTAACGCCAATTACACGAACGAAAGTGTGGAGTTTTTCACCAAGTATCTGTTCAAGCTGTTTTGTGTTTAAGCCTTTAACTTCAAGACCGGATATTTTAAGAACCGATTTATCGGCATGGGCTATTATGTATTCATGTTCCAATTTTATTACCTCCGTATAGTTTATTTAGACATACACCCTCATTCTACTATATGAATGAGGGTGTGTCAAAGAAAATAACTTACGTTAGTATGTAATTAGATTTCTGCTTCGCAAACTTTGCAGATGTCAGAAACTTTGAAGAGTTTTCCGTCTGTAATACCAGGAACGATTTCGTCAGCCTTAGCTACGATCTGTTCATGTGTAAGTTTTTCGTTTGGAGCCTGGAGCCATTCTTTTGTAATACCTACACTGTTAAGTTCAACCCAAGCTCTGTCTTCGATGTTATCATAAGCGATTTCAAAACCGCCAGCTTTAGCTATTGCAAGTACGGCAGGTGAGCAGCCAAGGTCTTTTCCAGGAACAAGGCCGATTTCAAGAGCACGAAGTGTGTACTCTGCAAGTGTTGATTTTCTGCCGGCGATAGCTGGGTAATCGCTCTTAACTGTTTTAGCATATTCGCCTGAGTTATGAGCTGTTTTACCTGCACCGTATGAACGATGGAAAATTCTTCCGTATGTCTCAAATACAACCATACCGATACCAACTGAAATTTCAGGACCAGCAACACCAATAAGAACTTCGCCGTCTTTCATAATTTCAATAGCACCGTAAGCAGGTACAAGAACTTCTGTCAT
>CALWSS010000029.1 GCA_944384255.1 uncultured Clostridia bacterium | reverse complement strand
CTTGATCTAACCGACAGAAAAATGCTTCTTGCCATGATAGAGAAATTCGGCGGCCGTCCGGTAGGTGTTGACACTCTTGCTGTGTATATAGGCGAGGAAGCCGAAACAATAGAAGATGTTTATGAGCCGTATCTTATTCAGCTGGGGTATATACAAAGAACACCAAGAGGCAGAATAGTTAAAAAAAGCGGTTATGAGCATTTTGGCTTTAAGTACCCGGATGATAAAGACAGCAGGCAGATAAAAATACAGGGCTTGTAATTGACTGCTCAATTCAGATATATAAATTATTTGCCGAAAGTTATAAAAAAGTTATAAAATAAAAAAACAGCCGTTTGGCATTTAGCCATAAACAGCTGTTTTTATTTTTATTCCTGAGGAATAAGCATTTGAATTTCGTAAATACATCTGGAATAGTCGTAAAGGCTGTCTTCATACTCGTTGGCAAGAACAATAGGCGGCTTCTTTTTACCGCTGAAAAACAGCTTTGCAAAATACGGGTTCCAAGTGTCAGAGAGTATTCTTGCTTTAAAGCAGAGATAGTCTCCTTCCGGTATTTCTATTATATTATCGGATTTAAAATCAGGCGGTTCTTTTATAAACATACCCAGATACTTTCGGTTAAGATTGCACTCTATAAGGTCGTTATAATCAAGTATAAGTGAAAACTGACGAACATATTTAAGAGAGCGGAATTTTTCGCTGTTTTTAATGGCATGCAGTGCAATATGCACCTCTTCATTGCTTCTTCCATCGTAAGGAGTAGCAACAAGATAGCGCTTTTCAATATGAAGGCTGTAGAAATTATCGTTTAAACTGTCTTCATTTACATAATTAAAATAATTTTTATACCATTCAATGCTGTCTATAACGTCTTGAAGACGGCTTATTTCATCAAAACAGCGCTGTTTATGGGTATCAAGCAATTCAACCAGCTCTTTTATGTCGTTATTCTGTATTACAGACTTGATTTCTTCAAGGCTAAGGCCTAATTTCTGAAGATACTTGATTCTATCTATAATATGAAGCTGATTAACGGAATAATAGCGGTAGCCTGTAGCCGGGTTTGTGTATTTAGGATGCAGAAGATCAATACTGCTGTAGTACCTGAGAGTTTGTATGGAAACACCCATTATTTTGGCAACTTCACCTATAGAATATAAATCTTTCAATCGCGAACCCCTCCTTCCACTGCGGCAGTTTGTATAATATAAATATAATAAAAGCAATTTTTGCCGCATTTTATAATTTAATTTGTGTCTACTGTATATTGTATTAAAATGTAAAATACAAATAAACGCTCTATAAACTAACTAAAAGCTAAGATGTGGAGTTATTCTACAATTATTTTTTCTATATTCTCGGCTTTGGCATATTTTTTGATATATTCTTCTGCCTTTGCTATAAGTGTATTTACATCTTCGTCATCTGTGAAAACATAAATAAGAGTAATAATATTTTTAGAATTGAGAGTTATCATGGCTTTTTCGGAATCGCTTGTAGGACTGCCGAAAGGCCCGTCATTGTCACAAAGCACAGGAAGGTTTTCGATATTAACGCTGTCCTTGCCTATGCCTTTATAGCTTTGGCCTGATTTACCAAGATTAAGAGTTATGTCGCCGTTTATATTGTCAATATCGTATGAACCAACGGAAAACCCGCTTTCTACAGATATAAGGTTATTTGTATCAACTACTGTATTTATTCTATATAAGTCCTTACCCTGTTTAATGCGGCGGATGAGAGCTTCAGATGAAACTCTGTATCTTCCCGGGTCTTTACCAAATGCCTTATAGGCCTTTCTTGAGGAAGCTACATTTTTTATTTCCGTAACATTTTTTGTTTCAAGCTCATTTTGAACGGCAGGTATAATTTTTTCTTCCATGTACTGCCATAACTCGGCATTTTCTTCTTTAACTTCAACGCTGTATTTAAGTACAGCCAATTTAGTACAAGGAACTTTTTCTTTAATTTCGCTGCTTATGGATATATTCATTTGTCATTCCCCCTAAATATCTATCATTTTACAATATTATCAGCCATTGTGCAAAGGTTTTTTTCCCAAAAAAAAGGACGGAGCAAATCCGTCCTTTAAAATTAAGCCTTGATTAAGTTGTAAACTAAGTTTAAATATAGAATTTAAAATCAGTCTAAAGCTGCAAAAGCCTGTTTGAAGTCGTTGATAAGGTCCTGAGTATCCTCGATACCAACAGATACACGGAACATACCAGGTGTGATACCCATTTTTCTTCTGTCTGCATCTGGCATATGGCTGTGTGAAGATGTGCATGGGTGGTTAAGTGTTGTTCTAAGACCGCCAAGTGTTGTAGCGTAGTGAACATACTGAAGTTTAGCCATGAATTTATCAATCTTCTCTTCGTCTTCTGTGTTAAGGATGATGCTCATCATACCGCTGATAGCTTCGTCGTTTGACCAGAGTTTCTTAGCAATTGCTCTCTGTGGGAAGCTGTCAAGTGATGGATGGTTAACTTTGATTACGTGTGGATCGCTCTCAAAGAATTTAGCAAGCTGAGCTGCGTTGTACATCTGTTTTCTTACACGAAGGTGAAGTGTTTCAAGACCACGGATCATCATCCAGCATGGGAATGGATCAGCAGGTGTACCAAAGAGCATTCTCATTGGACGAACTGTTTCGATGATTTCTTTAGAAGCTGTCATGCATCCAAGAATAGCATCTGAATGGCCGTTCATGAATTTTGTCATTGAAGAAATAACGATATCAGCGCCAAGTGTAAGAGGTTTGATGGAGATAGCTGTTGTGAATGTGTTATCCATCATAAGAAGAGCGCCGTTTTCATGAGCAAGTTTAGCAAACTCAGGAATATCGATAAGGTTCATTGTTGGGTTAGCGCAAACCTCAGCATAAATCATCTTTGTGTTAGGTTTGATAGCTGCTTTAACGTTTTCGATGTCATCCATGTTAACAAGTGTTGACTCAATGCCAAATCTTGAGAACATTTTGCCGAATACGTCGAATGTTTCACCGTAAATTCTGCTGTTGCAGATTACATGGTCACCAGCTTTAAGAAGTGAACCGATTGTTGTTGAGATAGAAGCCATACCTGATGAAAATACAAGTGTGTCTTTATCTTCAAGGCCAGGAGCTTCAAGAGCTGTAACCTGAGAAGCAAGAACATCACGGTCAGGGTTGTTTGTTCTGATATATGTATAGCCCTGTGCATAAGCCTGTTTGATTTCTGAAAGTGTGTTAGCTGTGAAAGCTGTTGCTGTGTAAAGAGGGAATGCTTCTGGTTTTAATAAGTTGCAAGCTCCATCTTTATATTTTCTTGTGTAGAGAAGTTCAGTTTCAAGTGACATTAAATATTCCTCCCTTTGTTAATAAGTAAGCCTTTAAAATTTTTTTCATTGCGTTAAAATGCTTCCAAGTAAATCAAACCATTTCCAAAAGGTATACTTGAAAGCCATATTCGCTGTACAAGGCTATTGTATTATCTGTAGGTACAATAGAGTCAATAGCAATTTTAAAAAAATTAATTTTAGGTGTATATAAAGGTAGGAATTTTTTTAATACAAATATTGCCATACATAAAAAATCTACCCACTGTAAGAAATATTAAAAAAATTAATGGTCTATAAGATTTTTTTGTGTATGAAACTCCAAATTTATTGTAAAAATTTATAATGCAAATTGTGATTAAATGTTTAATAAATAACACATAAAGTATAAAAATTAATAAAAAATAGTAATGCTTACACGTAACGAAACGGAAAAATGAAAAAATGTCTTATTGTGATTTGTGTGTTTTTTTTCTCGTCTGTTAGTTATAATGATTAAATTACCTTTTATTAAATAATTCAAATTTTCAATAAAATATACATGTTGCACAACGATTCTTTAAGAAAATAAATTTTTGATATGTTTTTAAAGTTAAAATTAACACATTGTCGGTTGCATAATATGCTTATTAGTTAAAAATGGTGGTTTTTTTTCTTGACTATATAGTCACAATAGGGTTTATTATCGAATTGTAGATTACGGCGGCTTACATAATATAAGTCAAATCAAATGGGATAATTTGTCTTTTGTTACTGTAGGCAGTGCTTAAATTTATTTTTACCTTATTATATTGTTTTTACTAAAGATAATTTTGAAGGAGGATGACACATGAAAAACAGTGTTACTTTTGGCGGCATTACAGTGGCATCAGGCGAAAAGGTATCTCAGTATGTTACAGTTACAGGTACTGATTACAAATTCCCTATTACTATTATTAATGGTAAAGAGGACGGAAAAATAATTTTAGCTTCTGCTGGTATTCATGGTTGTGAATATCCGGGAATTCAGGCTATGGTTGAGCTTTCTAAAGAAATTGACCCAGCTGATGTTTCAGGCGTTGTTATTCTTATGCACTGCATAAATATATCAGGCTTTGAAGAGCGTCAGACATACGTTGTTCCGGACGACCCTGAACGCAAAAATCTTAACAGACTTTTCCCTGGCGATGGCAACGGAACTTTAGCTGACAAAATTTGTGCTTTCCTTTCTGATGAGTTTGTTGCAAAGAGCGATTTTCATATTGACATCCACAGCGGTGACATGGTTGAAAAACTTGAAGCATGTACTATTGTATGTGCTCCTAAGGAGTCTGAAAACAATGCTTTTGCAGGAGAGGTAGCTAAGTACACAAGCTTTAAGTACAGACTTAACTCAGGCGGAAGAAGAGAATTTTACAATTCATCTTCTATCGACAAAAATATTCCTTCCATTTTATTTGAAAGAGGCGGACATGGTGACTGGTCGAGAGAAGAAGTTGATGCTGATAAGAGCGATTTAATTAATATAATGAAATTCTTAAAAGTACTTCCTGGCGAAGCTGCTTTAAATGAATCTCAGGTATTTGTAAAAAGACATGAATGGGCAGAGGCAGAGGCTACAGGTCTTTTATACATGTTTGTTGATGTAGGCGATGATGTTAAAGAAGGCCAGAAGCTTGCAGAAATCCGTGACATGTTTGGAAATGTTATTAACGAGGTATACGCTAAATTTGATGGACATGTATTAATCATTGCTTCAACTCTTGCAATTAAAAAAGGCGATGATCTTATTACATACGGCAAATAATGATATATCTTAAGTTTTGTGATAAATAACACAAGAAAAAAATTCAATTAATTTACAAATAGCCATTGACTCTATAACGGCTATAAAGAATAAACTGTAAAATACAAAAGATAAAACGATTTATTATCGGAATATACATAAGATAAGGTTCATTAATAATTATATGCTACGTTTATAAACTCCGGAATTAATTAAATGCCGGGTTATAATAAAAAAGTTATATCGCAAAAGAGCAATATAAAATTTACAGGGGGAATAGACAATGTTACACGCATTTGATCCAGATTTTGCATTTGAAACAAATATCTTAGAGGCAGGAGCATATTTTACACATCCTGCTAAAAATCCTGAGGCACTTCCAATACATATGTCAACAGCACATAACGTAGAGGACGTTGCAGACCTTCTTGAAAGATACAAAGAAGGAGATTACTGCTACAACAGAAACAGAAACCCGAACAGAACAGCTCTTGCAGAACTTGTTAAATACACAGAAGGCGGAGAAGACGCAATTGCATGCTCATCTGGTATGGCTGCTATTTCAACAGCTATCATAGCTATGACAAAAGCTGGAGATCACATTCTTTCAGATAAAACTATATATGGTGAGTCAAACGAAGTATTCACAGACATTCTTGGTAAATACGGCGTTGAAACATCTATAATCGACTTTACAAACCTTGATGAAGTTAAGGCTAACATCAAACCTAACACAAAGGTTCTTTACACAGAGACAGTTTCAAACCCTCTTTGTGGTGTTGCTGACTTAAAAGCACTTGCTGACATTGCTCATGCTAACGGTGCTATGCTTATTGTTGATAACACATTCATGACAGGCTGCCTTGCAAAACCTCTTTCAATGGGTGCTGACCTTGAAGTTATCAGCTTAACAAAATTCGCTAACGGCCATTCAGATGCTGTAACAGGCGCTATTATCGGTTCAAAAGAGCTTGTTAACAAATGCCATGCTCTTCAGGTAGTTCTTGGTTCACAGGCTGATCCATTCTCATCATGGTTAACATGCCGTGGTATGAGAACAATGGAGCTTCGTGTTAAAAAACAGGCTTCTAACGCTCTTGCTCTTGCTGAAGCACTTGAAAAGAGCCCTTATGTTAAATCTGTTCATTACGCTGGTCTTAAGAGCAATCCATTCCATGAGCTTGCTCACAAACAGTTCGGTGACTACTATGGCGGTATGCTTACAGTAGAGCTTCCAGAAGAGGACGACTACGATGTAGCTACAAGCAAATTCAATAAGTTCATGAGAACACTTAAGATTCCACACTATGCAATGACTCTTGGCGGTTACAGAACAACATTCTCATACCCACCACACAGCTCACATGATAACCTTACAAAAGAGCAGAGATATGCTATCGGCATCACAGATTCTATGTTAAGATTCTCAATCGGTATCGAAAACACAGAAGACCTTGTAAACGATGTTCTTAACGCTCTTGAGGTTGCTTACGGCAAATAATTAGCTAACAAAATATAATGGCCGGACGTTATGTCCGGCCTTTTTTTACAAATAATTACTTACTAAAGAAAAAATAATGCTTATTATGTACTCATGCGGAGGTGCTTGTTTTGCCGGTATATACAGTTTTAAGCTCACTTTTTGTAATATTTGCTCTTGCTATACCTGGTTTTGTATTCAGAAAAATAAATTTGGCTGACGAAACACAGCTCAAGCTTATGTCCGGCTTTATGCTAAAGGTTATACTGCCGGCCATTATTATTTATTCAATGCAGACAGATTTTTCTGTTGAAATGCTGACATCCGGCATAAAAGTTTTTATTGCGGTTTTTGTGTTATTTGGCGTTGTGCTTGTTTTTTCTGCACTGCTTACAAAAAGCATAGGTCTTGATAAAAGAAGCATAGGCCTTGTGGCATTTATAATGTTTTTTGCTAATACAGGCGGAATAGGCATACCTGTTATGAATATGCTTTTTGGCCCTGAGGCAGTTTTTTATGCTTCTGCTGCAGAAATGGCCACAGATGTGCTTATATTTACTGCCGGTGTGCTTCTTATGAAATCATCAGGCAAAAATGAAGGCGGCATAGACTTAAAGGCTCTTTTAAGCCCCGGCACATTTGGAATAATAATAGGTATGGCTTTATTTTTGCTTGATATGAGGCTTCCGGATATTATAAATAATGTTCTTGAAAGTATATCAGGTGCAAGTTTGCCTGTAACTATGTTTGTAATAGGTGCACAGATAGGTGGTATAGATTTTAAAGCTCTTGGGTGCAAATGGCGTGTATTTGTTGTTACAGCGGCTAAACTTTTGGTGGTGCCAGTATTTATGTATTTTATATCTGTTAAGGTAATTAAATGCGATACACTGCCTGCTATGGTGCTTACTGTACTTTATGCAATGCCTACAGGTGGTGCAGCTGCCATATTTGCTCAGGAATACGGAGCCGACAGCGAATTTGCTGCTGAGGCGGTTTTCCTTACAGACATATTCTGTCTTATTACACTACCCGTGATAGTCGTAATGTTGTGATTATGGTACACAAAAAATGATGTGAATTTTAGGGTGTTTTAATTAACAGTGCAGTTTAAACAATTTCGTAAAAATCAAGAAAAAATCTATACAAGATTATAGAGTTTTAAAAATGGGAATTTATATAAAATATTGTATGGATTGCATATATTTAGTATTGTATAGTAATTTGATGAATAAAAAATGATGAAAAACTACAAATAATTGATATTGCATTGACTCTATAACAACTAAAGGGTTTAATATTTAACCATGCTTTAATGTATGCGCATCATTAAAAGTTATACTTTGCGTGGCATTGTTCCATGCTAACGGCTTCAGCCAAACAACAGCTCGCCGGGGGAGAGGCGAGAAATAGTAATGAAAGTTTAAGCGGGGGAATTATAAGTA
>CALWSS010000028.1 GCA_944384255.1 uncultured Clostridia bacterium | reverse complement strand
TCTGTTTTCCAAAGACCATGAAGGTTGCAGTACTCATAAGCTGCTACAACTTTTTCGCCTTCTGCTACATAAAATACAGCTTCAGGTTTTTCATTTGGAATAAGAGATTTTTTATACATAGCCTTATCTGTTTCAAGCCATATATTTGTTATATAGTGTGTATCAATCATAGGATGCTCAACTGTACTTACAGTAACTGTTACCTTCTGTCCGTCAGCATTTATAACTGGCAAATGCTTTTCAACAGCTGCTTCAGTTGAGTTTGCCTTAATTTCAGTCATTTTCTGGCCGCAGCACATTACTGGCACTGCTGTGTCGTTAACAACTTCTACTATTTTTTTGCAATGCTCACAGTATAATAACTTTAACTCTTTCATATCAGTTGGACCTCCCTTTTATACAATAATTACTCTTCAACTTTAAACATATCTTTGCCAACACCACAAACTGGGCATACCCATGTATCTGGAAGCTGCTCAAAAGGTGTGCCAGGAGCTATACCGTTATCTGGATCACCAACAGCTGGGTCATAAACATATCCGCAAGGGTCACATACATATTTTTTCATTTTTATATTCCTCCTAAAATTAATTATTGTTTGTTTAACTTATGGACTAATTATATATTCAAAACTATAATAATTCTGTTGCATAAGCAACAAATTATAATTAAAATATAAATTAAGCAAAACTTTTTTTGACAAAACTGAAAATACGAAAGGAGTAAAATTAAATTATGGTTAATACAGTTAGCTGTTCTCACATGTTTTCCGGTATATCTGAAGAAAGCTATAGCAAAATGATGACATGTTTCCACTCTGTACCAAAAAGGTTTTCCGCTGGTGAAACTATATGTTTTTATGAGCCTAAAAAAAGAACAGTTGGTATTATAGAAAAAGGCCGTGCCGTTGTTGTTAAAACTTTCTACAGCGGCTCTCAAACAATACTTGAGCAGCTTTCAGACGGCAGTATATTTGGCGAAGTTTTTTATTTTCATGCCAATACTGACGGAATATCAGTTATAGCTGCCAGTGACTGTACTGTTAGGTTTATAGATTACGGAAACATAATGACAAGCTGTCATAATGCCTGTGAGCACCACTCACAGCTTATACAAAATCTTTTTTCTATTATTTCTTGCAAAGCCGCTGAATTAAGTGAGCATATAGACGTTTTAAGCCATAGAACAATAAGAGAAAAACTTATGGCATATTTTCAGATACAATGCTCAAAAAACAGCAGTCCAAAATTTAAACTTCCTTTCTCACTTTCTGCTTTAGCCGACTATATTTCAGTTGACCGCAGTGCTATGATGCGTGAAATTAAAAAACTCAAGGAAGAAGGCTATATTGATATTAAACAAAAGGAAGTTACACTTTTAAAAGAATACATACAGTAATATTTCCATTAATTGCAGATTTATACTTTTTTTATCTTATTAATAAAACTATATCAGAACATTAAGGAAATTGAGTTTTTGTGTTATTTTAAGTGTTTTAAACGAAATGTCACATAATAAGGTACTGATATTAATTTATTTTTCAATATAAAAAGTAGAAGTTCCACAGTTTTAAATTATATGGGACTTCTGCTTAATTACTAATTTATTATATTACATAAAGTATTTACAATGTATTCAAAATGTATTTTAAATGCTCAATAAAAAAACCAGATTATTATAAATTACACAGTTTTCTGCCCATAAGCACCCCCATTACAGAAGCCATCATAAGGCCTCGAGTCCATCCGCTGGAGTCGCCTAAACAGTGCAGGTTTTGAATATTAGTATTTAAAGAGCTGTCCATTTTAACTTTATTGCTGTAAAATTTCAGCTCCGGGGAATAAAGCAGTGTTTCAGTTGCGGCAAATCCCGGCACTACATGGTCTACAGCCTGAATGAAATTAATTATGTTTATCATGGCTCTGTATGGCATAGCCGCTGTTATATCCCCGGCTACAGCATCTTTAAGTGTAGGTTTTACATTGGAATAAGCCAGCTCTTTTTCCCAAGTTCTTTTTCCGTCCAATATATCGCCGTATCTCTGCACCAGTATATGCCCGTCGCCAAGCATGTTTGTAAGCTCACCGACTTTTTGAGCATATTCTATAGGCTGATTAAAAGGCTCGGTAAAATTGTGGGAACAGAGTATAGCCAAATTTGTATTTTCTGATTTAAACTCTTTGTAAGAATGTCCGTTAACAACGGCCAAATCATTGTCATAATTTTCCTGACTTACAAAGCCGCCTGGGTTTTGGCAGAATGTTCTGACTTTATTTTTAAACGGCTTTGGGTAGCCTATAAGCTTTGACTCATAAAGAACATTATTTACTTCTTCCATTATTTCATTTCTAACTTCTACCCTTACACCTATATCAACTGTTCCCGGTTTATGGGCTATATCATACTTGGCACATATTTTCTCCAGCCAGTCAGCTCCTCTTCTGCCGGTAGCTATTATAGTTTTTTCTGCCTTAATTTCTTCTTGGCATGTGCCGTCATTTTTTTCAATAACTATGCCTTCACAAACTGAGCCGTTAAGTATTATATCATGGCACTGGTAGCCGAAACGTATTTCAACACCGTTTTCAATAAGATATTTTTCTATTGAACGGTATATCTCCTGTGCCTTTTCAGTGCCTAAATGCCTAATAGGGCAGTCTACAAGCTTAAGGCCTGCCTGAATTGCTCTTTTTCGTATGTCTTTAACTTCATCTTTATGGCCTAAGCCTTCAATATGTTTATCTGCTCCAAAGTCAATATAAATACTGTCGGCATAATTTATAAGCTCCTGAGCAAAAGAAGTGCCTATTAAATCCGGAAGGTCGCCGCCTACTTCACAGCTTAAAGAAAGTTTTCCGTCTGAAAAAGCCCCTGCTCCAGAAAAGCCTGTTGTAATATTACACGGTTTACAGTTAACACATGTATTGGTTATGTTTTTAGGGCATTTCCTTTCTTCAACAGGTTTGCCTTTTTCTATCATCAGTATACTTTTATTGCTTTTATTTCGTATAAGCTCCAGAGCCGTAAAAATGCCTGCCGGTCCGGCTCCTACTATTGCTACATCATACATACATATCCCTCCAAAAACAGTTTAATAACAAAAAACCAACCGGCCGCTTTTTTTGATATAAGCAGCCTGCTGCGGCAAACTTATAGTCAACTGATACGGCAGTTGGTAGAAACATTCAACCATTACTTGAATTTATATATGTTTAAGCCAATAGAAATTGTATATTATATATTTTATCATGTCAATAAGTAAAATATGCACAACAAAAAGGCCGCATTAAAGCGGCCTTTAATATTTTTATATTAATTACATCATTTCTACAAATGACTGAACTCTTGTTCTAATCTGCTCAAGTGACTCTGACTGCTGGTCAATTTCAATCTTAAGGTTCTTAACGTTAGCTTTTTCAAAGTCCTCAAGTAAGATTGGGTAATCGTACTCTTCTGGGTCACAGAATTTCATCATGCATACTATAACTGCGTCAGCACCATGCTCTTTAACAAGGTCAACAATGAATTTTCCTCTTGGTTTGTCACGGTCGATAGCAAGAGCACAAGCTGTAACGTTCTGCCACTGTTTAGCAAGTCTGTATAATGGGTCGTTGCCAGCTGGTACATCTGTACGGAACTGTCTTGACTCCTGAGCAAGGTCATCAGCTACAACTGCAATACCAAACTCCTCGAAAATGTTAAGAAGTTCGTCTGGCTCAGCCTGAATACCTGTAAGAACAACTTTTTTGCCTTTGAAAGGTACAACCGGCTGCTGCATAAGCTCACATATAAGCTCTCTAACCATTTTTGTATGCTCTGCTTTATCCATAAACTGTCTTGCTTTAATAACAGCATGACGTTTAACAGGTGTTATAATCTGTGGATACATAGCTGCAACATCAGAGAACATTCTCATAACAGCACGGTTTTCGTTGTAAACTTCGATAGCTGCGTTAATAGCATCGTCTGTAATTGTAATGCCAAGTATTTTTTCAAGCTGTGTTTTAATGCATTTATATTCTTCTACCATGTAAATGTTAGATGCTTCCATATCTCTGTTCTGAGAATGAGCAAACTGAATTACAGGTGATTTGCCTTTCCATTTCTGGCCGAAGCATTTAAGTGTGTCGCAAGGTGAAGAAATGATTACTGCAGCAAGGTCATCGTATGTACCGTTTAATTCAAGCTCCATAATTGACTGCATTATAGAACAAGCAAAAGCAGGAAGGTTTGTGGTAGCTTTTAAAATCTGTTTCTTTGTAGCACCCCAAATTCCCATTGGAAGATAACCTGTAGCATAAACTATTTCTTCCGGAGCATAAATAGGAAGGATACCTATAGCGCCCTTACCTGTTTTAGCCTTAAAATCCTCCATAGCTTTTCTTGGATTTTTAGAAATAGCATCCAACTGTGATAATATTGTATCTATTTTACTCATTAATAACGCCTCCTCTAAATTTCAAATCAAGCATTCTGATTTTCGGCATTTGCCATGTTCTGCTCCATAACCTCTGAAAGAGCCTCAACTCTTGTATCAAACTGAGCTTCTGAGAAGTTACGAGGGTCAGTCTGGTCGCCGTCGAAACTTGCAAAAGGAGTCTTTGTTCTTTCTCTTATCATCTCAGCCATTTCTACATTCATAACGGCCATGTTCTTGCAGCTTCTGTTGTTGTGGTAAAGTATACCTGTGCATTTTGTGTTTTCCATAACGCCGCCAAGTACGTCAACACGTCTTTCAAGGCTTGTGTTATAGTAGCAGCCGATATAACCTGCAGCCATAGCTTTAAGGTCGCCCGGCTCATAATGGATTGACCATGCACTTGGGTATGTTGAACCAACCATGTTTGTGCCAAGAGCTTTAAGAGCTTTGTATGTATGTGAAAGATATGGCCATACAGCAATTCCTTCCCATGCAATACGTGTTTTCTCTCCGCCTTTGAAAGCATCGATGCCTGCATCGGCCTTTTCCTGAAGCTCATTAGCAAGTGTAGTAAATGTATCCTCTGAAGCGTAGTCTGAACGAGCACATACGATAAGAGCCATAAAGTTGAAAATATCAAAACCGTTAAGCGGTGAAGGAACAACTGAAGCCATTCCCATAGCTTTGTCCCAAGCAGCTATTGAGCGCTGTGTCTGCTCCTGAACTTTAATAAAGTTCTCATAATCAAATGGTTTACCACAAAGGTCTTCAATCTGTTTGATAGCTCTCTTGAACTGAGCCTCAACATAATCAATTGAATGCTGAGGAATTGGCCACTGATGAACATAAGGAACATCAATGATGATATAAGGAACTTTAAGTGTTACTGCAAGGTTCTCATACCATTTAAGAAGAACTTCACAGATATTGTTGCACATAATGATAATATCAGGAAGCGGAATTCTTGGTATTTTAAGCTCATCAAGTTTTGCAAGAGCTTCCGGTGTTTTTCCTGTAACTTTTTCCTCAACAAGAAGATCCATATAAGCAAGGTTAATTCTTGAATATGAACAGTTGTCCATTGTATAACCTTTTCTTTCTGCTAACTCAAGAATTTCAAGAGCACCGTGCTTTGCACCTACGGCAGCAGCATGGTTTTCCGGGTAAACAATATGTATGCCCATTGCTCTGAAGAACTCTGATGGAGCTATTGAGCTTGACCAGCATACAAATTCTCCTTTATCATGAGCAGCCATTGCGTCATCATAAAACTTCTGAGTATAATAGCCTAATTTTTGTTTTGCGTTCATACCTTCTGTTTCAGTCATCTAAATCCCTCTTTCCTTTAATTAATGCTTATTAGCTTCATCATAAGCGAACAAAGCAGCTCCGAGAGCGCCTGTAATCTGTGGGTTAGGAGCCACAATAACCGGTCTCCTTAACTCTCTGCTGATTGCACGGACAACTCCGGCGTTTTGTGCAACTCCACCGCCCATAACTATATCGTCCTCAAGACCTGTCCTGTAGGCCAGACCACAGGCCTTGCTGGCAACTGATGCATGGATACCTGCAATAATGTTTTCCTTTGGAACATTATTTGAAAGGTGTGATATTACTTCTGACTCAGCAAAAACAGTACATGTGCTGCTTACGTTTACAACCTCTGTAGCACGGCTGTCGTATTCTGCCATTTGAGTAATATCTATTTCAAGTACTCTTGCCATAACTTCAAGGAATCTTCCTGTACCAGCGGCACATTTATCGTTCATAAAGAACTGACTTACCATACCGTTGTTGTCAAGACGAATAGCCTTAGCGTCCTGTCCGCCGATATCAATAATTGTTCTTGCTGTAGGCACAAGGTGGAAAATGCCTTTAGCATGACAGCTGATTTCACTAATCTGCTTATCAGCCTTTTCAAAAGCATATCTTCCGTAGCCTGTGGCTACAATCTTTTTCATATCATCAAGTGTAAGGTTGACTTTTCCTAAAGCCTCGTCAAGTGCTCTTGATGGACCCGATGAACCGGTACCAACCTGTACTACGCTGGAAGATACGATGTTTTTGTCCTCATCAAGAATAACAACCTTAGATGAGGCAGACCCAACATCCAAACCTAACACATACATTTTTAGTTCCTCCTTAATAATAGTAAATCAATGAACAAAGCAAATGTTTGACATCAATTTAACTAAAAAGTAAAATAACTTTTGCATGCCCTTATTATATCCTCTGCCAAAGAAAAAATCAATACTAAAGAATAAATATTTACTATTGAAGAAAGTTCAGCAAAATTAAGTGGTTTAAGACATAGAAAATCCAATTTGCATGTCCATAACAGGCGTACAGAATATTTATTGAAATCGTTGAAATATTCTTTTAAAATTTTTAATATTTACTTTGTTTTTATTTAAAAAATTATATAAATTGCACAAGCATAATATACATATCTTTCTTTGATTAAGCTCATTGGTTATATGATAAAAAATACAGCGATTAATATTAAAAAAAGCATATTTTTATTATTAGTTTTTAAGTCTTAAGCCTCAGTAAATTAAATTTTAAAAAATACTTAACCTAATTGCGTATTTTTTTTACTGTCTTAATCATTTATAAAAAGTCTAAATATTTAATATTGCGTTAACCTTTGAATAAAGGCATTTTTTTGTTAATTTTTTGTCTATTTTTTAACTAAAATTATTATAGCAATAATTCGAGGGTTAAAATAAGTCAAATGTAATTTAAAAAAATCAAAATTTCTCTTTAAACACGTATTTTTCAATAAAATTCTGAATTAAAATTTATATTAAAATTATAGCATTATACATTTTATAATATAAAAATTAAGCGGATAATAATTGATTTTTAAAAATATTATTCATTAATCCGCTTAATTATGTGTATAAAGATTGTTATATTTTTTTCCAGTGAAAAACAAATATAATCATTTTTTTATAAATTACAATTTGTTTTTCTCAAGAAATGTTAAAGCTGTTCTTATTTCAAGTTCAACAGCATATTTTAAAACATTCTCATCTATATTAAACATGGGATGATGATGTGGGTATATGCTACCTGCCTCAGGATTATTAATGCCTACAAAAACCATAACTGACGGCACTCTTTGACTGAACTCAGCAAAATCCTCCCCGGTAAGACTTTTAAACTCCTCAATATTATCTGTTCTTTCAAATGTTTTTTCACATGCATCCTTCGTTACAGACACCAGTGACGGGTCGTTTATAAGTGAAGGATTGCTTGGTATAAACTCCAGTTTGTATTGTAAATCCATAGCTGAACATACACCTTTTACAATACGTTCAAACCTTGAAAGCACCTCAGCTTTTCCTTCTTTGTCATCAGGAAATAAAAATCTTATTGTGCCTCCTGTTTCAACACAGTCAGCAATTACATTTCTGGCATTTCCACCTTTTAATTTGCCAAACATAATTGTTATAGGATAAAGCGGGTCAAATTCCCTTGTTTCCAGTACCTGAACAGCATCTATAACTTTTGCAGCACCTAAAACAGCATCCTTTCCTGTGTGCGGTGTAGATGTATGGCCCGAACGGCCTATTATTTTAAGCTCAAACTCTTCTGTTGTACCAAGTATAGGACCTGCACTTAAGCCTATGTTTCCAGAAATAATAGGGCTCCACAAATGAATAGCAACAGCTGCATCTACATCTGGATTTTCAAGCACTCCTTCATTAATCATATCAAGGGCTCCGGCTTCTTCCTCGTTAGGCTGAAAAACAAACTTTATATTGCCGTATATATCTTTTTTATGTCTTGAGAGTATTTTAGCTGTAACCA
>CALWSS010000027.1 GCA_944384255.1 uncultured Clostridia bacterium | reverse complement strand
AGGTTGCTATTTACTGCAATATTACCGAAAAGACATATCAAAACTATGAGTTAATGACTCGTGAGCCTAAAATTGAAATATTAATAAAAATAGCCGATATTTTTGATGTATCACTGGATTATCTTGTGGGAAGAACAGATAAAAAAGAAGTAAATAAATAAAAAACGCAAAAAAGCCGCCCTTTTCAGGCGGCTTTAGTTATTTTTATGCTCTCATTTTTTTGATTTCTTCAATCATAGCCGGTATTACCTGCAATACGTTGCCTACAATACCTACGTTTGCTATGTCAAATATAGGAGCGTCTTCATCTTTGTTAATAGCTATAATGTAGTCAGAACCTACCATACCTGTTACATGCTGTGTAGCGCCTGAAATACCGCAGGCAATGTAAAGCTTAGGAGCTACA
The DNA here is from genome assembly GCA_944384255.1 of uncultured Clostridia bacterium. Taxonomy (GTDB): domain Bacteria; phylum Bacillota; class Clostridia; order Lachnospirales; family Anaerotignaceae; genus Neoanaerotignum_A. The sequence goes on along the minus strand of CALWSS010000027.1, from coordinate 18,046 downwards.
ATCTTGCCTGACTGGCCAATCTGATGAGCTCTTGAAATCCAGCCTGATTCAATAGGTGCTCTTGTAGCGCCTACTACACCGCCAAGAAGGTCTGCAAGCTCTTTAACAAGTGCAAAGTTCTCTGGTGAACCCATTCCACGGCCGCCGGCAACAATTACGTCAGCGTCTTCAAGGTTTACAGCCTCTGAAATTTCTTTTACAACATCAACGATTTTTGTTTTGATGTCTTCAGCTTTAAGAGTAATTTCGTCTTCACAGATAATTTCAACACTTGTTTCGCTTGGCTCAGCTTTCTTAAAAGCGCCGCCTCTTACAGTAGCCATCTGAGGTACTGTTTCAACTACATTTTCAGCAAGTATTGTACCGCCATATACTGGGCATGTAAAAGCAATTTTGCCTTCGTCATTAAGCTTCATAGCTGTTACATCAGCTGCACAGCCTGTATTGAGCTTAACTGCTACTCTTGGAGCAAGGTCTTTGCCGTTAGGTGTAGCACCTATAAATATAGCTTCCGGTTTATATTTTTCAGCAAGTGTTGTTAATACAGATGTATATTCATCGCTTGCATATGTTTTATATGCAGGTGCATCAACTGTAATTACAGCGTCAGCACCATAGTTTCCAGCCTGTTTAGCAGCCTCGTCAACATCGTTACCTATTATAACGGCAACTGTTTTTAAATTTTTAGCGGCAGCTATTTCTTTAGCAGGTGTAATCATTTCAAAACCTACATTTTTAACAGCGCCGTTTTCTGTTTCCATTACTACAAAAATGCAATTTTCCATTTTAAATATCCTCCCTCCTTAGAATACTTTGGCTTCTTTTAATACTTCCATAGCCTTAGCCATTGTGTCTTCAAATGTCTTTTCATTTATCTTAACACCGGCCTGTTTCTTTGGAGGCTCACTTAATGCTGTTACTTTAACGGCAGGAGCTGTTTTATCAGCTTCAAGACCTAAGTCAGCGCCTGTAATAACGTCGATAGGTATTTTTCTTGCTGCCATTTTGCTCTTCATTGTTGGGTATCTTGGGTCATACTCCGGTTTATTAACTGTTACAACGGCTGGGATAGCTGTTTCAACTGTGTTATAGCCTTCCTCTGTTTCCTGTTTAACGGAAATGCCGCCGTCTTTAAGGCTTATATCAACAATGCCTGTTACACAGCCTACACCAAGTCTTTCAGCAAGCTCTGGGCCTACCATGCCTGTTGTGCAGTCTGTTGTTTCTTTACCGCAGAATACAAGGTCGAACTTAGCACCGTTAAGCTCTTCAATTTTGCTTACGGCTTTTGAAAGAACATAGCTTGTTGCAAGGCTGTCCATATTTTCAAGGCCTTCATTGCTTACAAGATAAGCCTTTGAAGCACCTACTGCAAGGCAGCTTTTAAGAGCGTCTTTTGCCTTTTCTGGGCCTATAGCAACTACTGTTATCGTGCCTTCGTTAGCCTCTTTAAGACGTGTTGCCATTTCAAGAGCGTAAGTATCAAAAGCATTGGCTACCATTGTAACACCGTCTATAGCAGGTGCACCTGAAGCGTTAAGACCAATCTTAACTGAATCGTCAGGAACCTGTTTTACACATACTAAAATTTCCATGGTAAATTAAATACCTCCCTTTATCTTCCCTTTATAACACTTTTTGCAATAACCGACCTTTGAATCTGATTTGTACCTTCGTAAATCTGGAATATTTTGGCATCTCTTAAAAGCTTTTCTACCGGATATTCCCTGCTGTAGCCGTAGCCGCCTAAAATCTGTATGGCGTCAAGAGCTACCTCAACTGCTATATCACCGGCGTAGCATTTAGCTATAGCGCTTTCTTTGGCAAATGAAAGACCCTGCTCCTGTCTTTGAACAGCCTGAACAACCATTGCTCTTGCTGTTTCTGTTTTAATGTCCATATCGGCAAGCATAAACTGTATTGCCTGATGATTTGATATAGGGCTTCCGAATGTAACTCTCTGCTTAGCGTATTTAACAGCCTCATCTATACATCTTTGGGCAATACCTACAGCCCCTGCACCTACATAAGCTCTTGACATATCAAGGGTTTTCATGGCTATCATAAAGCCCATGCCTTCTCTGCCCAAAAGAGCGGAAGCAGGTATTCTCATGTCTTCCATAACAACATCTGTTGTGTTTGATGTTCTTATGCCCATTTTGTTTTCGTGGTTGCCAACGCTTAAGCCTTCTGTACCCTTTGGCACAAGAAAAGCGCTTATGCCTCTAACGCCTTTTGCCTTATTTGTCATAGCAAATATTACATAAAAGTCGGCTATGCCGCCGTTTGTTATAAAACATTTACGGCCGTTTAATATATAGCTGTCGCCGTCTTTATCGGCTGTTGTTTTCGTATTTGACGAATCGGAACCGGCCATGGGTTCAGTAAGGCCAAAAGCCGCCTGACCACCGTTAAGAAGTATATCACAGGCCCATTTTTTCTGTTCATCGCTTCCTGCTATAAGTACAGGCCTTAAAGCAAGACCGCTGGCTGACATTGTTGTATAAAATCCGGCGTCGGCCTTTGCCATTTCCTCACAAATAGCGGCACATGTAACGGCATCTATGCCTACTCCGCCATACTCCACAGGCACCTCAATGGCGCTTAAGCCCATTTCTGCACCCATACGAACTATTTCTGCCGGAAACTCACCGGATACATCATAGCTTTTGCACTGTTCCTTTACTTCTTTTTCACAAAATTCCTTTACGGTAGCGACAAGCTCACTGCCTTCTTCTGATAAAATATAACCCATTGCCGTTTCCTTTCTTTTTACTTAAATTTCATTAGAACTTGCCCATAACAGCTCTTGAAATTACAATACGCTGAATCTGGTTTGTTCCCTCATATATCTGGAATATTTTGGCATCTCTTAAAAGTTTTTCTACAGGGTATTCTCTGCTGTAGCCGTATCCGCCTAAAATCTGTATAGCATCAAGAGCTACTTCAACTGAAATATCGCCGGCATAGCATTTTGCTATAGCGCTTTCCTTGCTGAAAGGAAGTCCCTGTTCCATAAGTGTAAGAGAATGAACTGCCATCTGACGAGCTGTTTCTGTTTTAATCTCCATATCGGCAATCATAAACTGTATTGCCTGGAATTTGCCTATTGGCTGACCGAATGTCACTCTCTGTTTTGAATAAGCAACAGCCTCGTCTATACATCTTTGTGCAACGCCTACAGCGCCTACACCAATAAATGTTCTTGCCATATCAAGTGTTTTCATGGCAATTTTAAAGCCTTCGCCTTCTTTGCCAAGCATTGCTGAAGCAGGTACACGAACATCCTCAAGTACAACGTCTGTTGTGTTAGATGTACGGATACCCATTTTGTTTTCCTCATTGCCGGCACTCAAACCTGGTGTGCCTGCCGGTATAAGGAAAGCGGAAATTCCTTTGTTTCCAAGTGTTTTGTCTGTTGCTGCTGTTACAACATAAAATCCTGCAATAGCGCCGTTTGTTATAAAGCATTTACGGCCGTTTAATACATATTCGTCGCCGTCTTTTACAGCTGTTGTTTTGCAGCTTGAAGGGTCGCTGCCTCCCATAGGCTCTGTAAGGCAGAATGCACCATAGCCGCCTTCAAGGAGTACATCGCTGGCATACTGTTTCTGCTCCTCTGTACCTGCAATAAGAACTGGTTTGTAACCAAGGTTAGAAGCAGCTATTGTTGTAAAGAAGCCTGCATCAGCCTTTGCCATTTCTTCGTAAAGAGCGGCAGCTGTTATTTTATCAAGGCCGATTCCGCCGTATTCCTCAGGAACTTCAAGTGAGCCTAAGCCCATTTCCATGGCTTTGTCGTAAATTTCCTTTGGCCATTCCCCTGAAACGTCGTATTCCTTGCTCTGTTCCTTAACTTCGTTTTCGCAGAATTCCTTTACAGTAGCTAATAAGTCTTTTCCCTCGTCATTAAGTATGTAACCCATTTTAAAATCCCTCTCTCAATTATTTTATTATAAAATCTTTTATTCTCTTTGTCTATTAAAATTTACCCATTACAGCACGGGAAATAACCGTTCTCTGTATCTGGTTTGTACCCTCATAAATCTGGAATATCTTGGCATCTCTTAAAAGTTTTTCTACCGGATATTCTCTGCTGTAGCCGTAGCCGCCTAAAATCTGTATAGCGTCAAGGGCTACCTCAACAGCTATATCGCCGGCATAGCATTTTGCTATAGCACTTTCTTTGCCGTAAGGAAGGCCTTCTTCCTGAAGCTTTAAGGCATGAAGTGACATCTGGCGGGCTGTTTCTGTTTTAATTTCCATATCGGCAATCATAAACTGTATTGCCTGGAACTTGCCTATCGGCTGGCCGAATGTTATTCTCTGCTTTGAGTAAGCAACAGCCTCATCTATACATCTCTGAGCTATGCCTACAGCACCTATACCCATAACGGCCCTTGCCATGTCTAAAGTCTTCATGGCTATTTTAAAGCCGTCGCCTTCGTTGCCAATAAGTGCAGAAGCAGGTATTCTCATATCTTCAAACACAACATCTGTTGTATTTGATGTTCTGATTCCCATTTTGTTTTCTTCTTTTCCTGCGCTTAAGCCCGGTGTGCCTTTTTCTACATAAAAAGCACTCATGCCCTTTACGCCTTTAGATTTATCTGTCATAGCTGTTACAATATAAAAATCAGCTATGCCGCCGTTTGTTATAAAGCACTTACGGCCGTTTAATACATATTCGTCGCCGTCTTTTACGGCTGTTGTTTTGTTATTTGAAGCATCAGAACCGGCCATTGGCTCTGTAAGGCAGAATGCACCATAGCCGCCGCCTAAAAGTATATCTGCCGCCTTTTGTGCCAAATCATCTCTGCCGCCTATTATAAGCGGTTTAAGAGCAAGGTTTGTAACTGCCATTGTTGTGAAAAATCCGGCATCTGCCTTTGCCATTTCTTCATAAAGAGCGGCATAAGTTGTTTTGCTTATGCCAATTCCGCCATATTCCTCAGGAACTTCAATGGCATTAAGTCCCATTTCTCCGGCTTTGGCATACATTTCCTCTGCCCATTCGCCTGAAACATCGAACTCTTTGCACTGTTCCTTTACTTCTTTTTCACAAAACTCCTTTACAGTAGCAAGGAGGTCTTTTGCTTCGTCATCAAGAATATACATTTTTTACACCTCATGTTTATATAGTCAGTTATCAGAATTTACCCATTACAGAACGGGAAATTACAACCCTCTGAATCTGGTTTGTGCCTTCATAAAGCTGGAATATCTTGGCATCTCTTAAAAGCTTTTCTACAGGATATTCTCTGCTGTAGCCGTAGCCGCCTAAAATCTGTATAGCGTCAAGGGCTACTTTAACAGCCATATCACCGGCATAGCATTTAGCTATGGCGCTTTCTTTAGAGTACGGAAGACCCAGTTCCTGAAGTTTTAAGGCATGAAGCGACATCTGACGTGCAGTTTCTGTTTTAATTTCCATATCGGCTATCATAAACTGTATTGCTTGGAATTTGCCTATAGGCTGACCGAATGTTATTCTTTGTTTTGAATAGGCAACAGCTTCATCAACACATCTTTGCATTATGCCTGTTGCACCTATGCCCATAAGTGCTCTTGTAATATCAAGAGTTTCCATACATGTTTTAAAGCCTGTGCCTTCAGCACCAATCATAGCAGAAGAAGGAACACGCATATCCTCAAATATAACATCTGTTGTATTTGAAGTTCTGATTCCCATTTTGTTTTCTTCGTTGCCGCTGCTTAAACCTTTAGTGCCTTTTTCAACAAGAAATGCACTCATGCCTTTTACGCCTTTTGTTTTATCTGTCATTGCCGTTACAATATAAAAATCGGCAATGCCGCCGTTTGTTATAAAGCACTTACGGCCGTTTATTATGTAGTCATCGCCGTCTTTTACGGCTACTGTTTTATTGTTTGAGGCATCAGAACCAGCCATTGGCTCTGTAAGACAAAATGCACCGTAGCCGCCGCCTAAAAGTATATCAGCAGCACGCTGTATCTGGTCTTTCCTGCCTGATATAAGCAGAGGTTTCATGGCTAAATTGGAGGCCGACATTGTAGTAAAAAGTCCGGCATCTGCTTTACTCATTTCCTCATAAAGCGCAGCATAAGTATTTTTGCTAAGGCCAAGTCCGCCATATTCCTCAGGAACTTCCAAAGCGTTAAGACCCATTTCACAGGCCTTGTCGTTTATATCCTTAGGCCACTTGCCTGACTCATCATAAGCTTTGCATTGCTCTTTGACTTCTTTTTCGCAAAATTCCTTTACTGTAGCAAGTAAATCCTTTCCTTCTTCATCAAGAATGTACATGTCAATCCCTCCAGTGCCAAAAATAATTTACATCAACCAATAAAACAACACACAAAAACACAAAAAACACACATTATTATTTAAACCTGCGGCTTAAAAGCCGCAGGAAAAAACCACATTAAAGTTTGTAGCAAACTTTGCCCGGATTAAGTATAAGGTTCGGGTCGAATACCTTCTTTATATTCTGCATAAGCTGCATTTCAACAGGTCCTACGCATTTTTCAAGGTATTCCTGTTTAGCATGGCCGATACCGTGTTCACCTGAAACAAGACCGCCAATTCTGTCAGCTTCTGCATACATATCGTCCATAGCTGCCTTGCATTTTGTTTCCCACTCATCCTGAGGAAGTTCGTCACGGCATACGTAAATATGAAGGTTGCCGTCGCCTGCATGGCCGAAGCTCTTTATTCTTACATCATATTTTTCAGCAAGTGAGTTTACATACTCAAGGTATGTAGCTATTTTGCTTATAGGTACAACAACGTCACATTCGTCAAGCTCAGGTGTATCTGCCTGAATAGCCTCAAGGAATGAGCCTCTTGCTGCCCAAGCGTTCTTTTTAAGCTCTGGTGTATCTGCAACAAGAATGTCAATAGCGCCTTCTTCAAAAAGAATTTCAGAAACCTGCTCACTTATCTGCTCAAGCTCTTCCATACTATCACCGTCAAATGATATAAGAAGGTAAGCGCCAGCTTCTACACCGTCAATAACCTGTGGGAATACCTGTTTTTCAAGATATTTCTCACTCATTTCAACAATGTCCTTTTCCATAAACTCAAGAGCCTGTGGATTAAGACCTGAAAGAAGTACCTTTGGTACAGCACCTATACATGCATTAAGGTCCTCAAAAGGAACTATAAGGCTTATTATTTCCTTAGGAGCAGGAACAAGCTTAAGTGTAAGCTCTGTAATAATGCCAAGTGTACCTTCTGAACCAATCATAAGATTTAAAAGGCTGTAGCCTGTACTTGTTTTCTTTACGTTGCTTCCAAAGTTTACAATTTCGCCTGTAGGAAGAACAACTGTCATAGCTCTTACATAATCTCTTGTTGTGCCGTATTTAACAGCTCTCATACCGCCGGCATTTGTTGAAACATTGCCTCCGAGAGTAGCAAATTTCTCACCCGGATCTGGTGGATAAAGAAGGCCTCTTGTGGCAGCATCGTCAGCAAGGTTCTGTAAAAGCACACCCGGCTGAACTCTTACTGAAAGATTTTCCATATCATATTCAAGTATTTTATTCATTCTTGTTGTGCAAAGAACAACGCCGCCTTCAATAGCTACAGCGCCGCCGGCAAGACCTGTTCCGGCACCTCTTGGTATTACAGGTATGCAGTTTTCGTTGCAGACCTTCATTACTTCGGAAATTTCCTCTGTAGAAGCAGCTTCAATAACTACTTCAGGAGCAAATTTGCCGTAAATAGGCATTTCGTCATGAATATAGTCCTCGTTGATTTCTTCTCCTACAAATACTCTGTTAGGAGCAATTGCTTTAAGCTTTTCGATTACATCAGCAGTAACTTTGTTGTACTGACCCATTTTGATAAAACCTCCTTTGTTTGAACCATTTCAAATTGTTAAACCCATATTCTTTTTCGAGGGCATTGTTTGTTAATAAACAATCGGTTTGGTGGCCATACCACTATATCCCTCATAATAATTTTTGTTAACTTTTTCCCCGGCGCCATTATATATTTACCGGTTATTTCATCACGTAATGTACATTTTAAAAAGGGAAATTTTACGTTTAAAGGCTCAAAACCATAACGCTGTTTTATATTATTTATTAAATCCCCTCACTATTGTTTCAGGCAGCTTTTTCCGTTTATACGAAGTGTTTTAATATATGTGTCTTACCTCTGATGATAACAAAAGGTATTATGATTTAAACGGATAGAACATTAAAAACAACATTGACTTTTACGTGATTATTTTTTTATTTAGGTTATTATATATCATATATTACAAAGTTTCAAACATAAAAATACCGGCATTTCGTGCAACATGCGCTACAATTCGTTTTTTTTGTGCAATATAGCAAAAAAAATAGTTTATTAATTAACAAAATGGTTTTGCCATTTATTCCAAACAATTGGATATTAACAAATATTTAACGCACGGCATTTAATATTGTCAAATAATATCATAATGTATTTTAAGCACAGCAAAACACCCGCTGTTTAGTACAACGGGCATTAAAAAGTTAAATCACATACATATTTTTGTATATTTTATGACTTTTAAATAACTTATTTCATGCGTTTTGAAAACATAACCATTATAGCCGTAGTTACAATAAAAATTACTATCAAAACAATAGCTGATATTTTAGCCAAACTCATGCCTCCGCTTCCTTCCTGTGCAGCCAAAGCGAAGCACGGCAAAATTAAAGACAAAACAAATGAATACAAAATTAAGCGAATTTTATTCATGATACCCTCTCTTTCTACAACAAAACGGCTTTTATATACATAATACACCAAATATGTTGTATTATCAATAAAACAAGCGGCAGAAATACAGCGCTTTACACCGTATATTTGCCGCTTAAATATTTAAGTATCAAAATTTAAGAAATAAAATTAAAGCATTACAGTTTTTCAATCATTTCTTTCATATAAGAGCCCATAGCCTCAAGTTTTGAAGCCGCATCGCTTAAACCGGTGCCTTTTATGCCGTAATAAATTTTAATTTTAGGCTCTGTGCCTGAAGGTCTTACACACACCCAGTCACCGTTTTCCAATGTGTAATGAAGCACATTAGATGAAGGAAGTGTATTCTTTTCTGTTTCGCCTGTAATTAAGTTTGTAAACTCACTCTTTGTATAGTCCCTAAGCCACATTACATTGTTTCCTATAAAGTCCTTAGGCGGATTTTTACGGAGAGTATCCATAATATACTTAATCTTTTCAACGCCTTCTATACCCTTAAGAGTAATTGATGTAATGCCCTCACGATAATAGCCGTATTTCTCATAAAGCTCAATAAGGCCGTCATAAAGTGTTTTGCCTTGGTTTTTGTAAAAAGCTGTAAGCTCGGCTACAAGCATTGAAGCCACAACAGCGTCTTTATCTCTTGCATAAGTGCCTGAAAGACATCCGTAGCTTTCCTCAAAGCCGAATACAAATGTATAATCCCCTGTTTCTTCAAACTGCTTGATTTTTTCGCCTATATATTTAAAGCCTGTAAGCACGTCAAAAAGTTTAACTCCATACTCAGCTGCAATAGGTCTTATCATTTCTGTTGTTACTATTGTTTTAACAACGGCACCGTTTGCAGGAAGTATGCCTTTTTCTTTCCTTTGTGAAAGCATATAGTTTGTAAGCAGAGCTCCTGTCATATTGCCTGTAAGAACAATATACTCACCCTTTGAGTCCTTAACAACAACACCTACTCTGTCGCAGTCCGGGTCAGTGCCTATTATAACATCAGCACCTACTTCTTTAGCTAATTTTATAGCAAGTGTAAATGCTTTTGGGTCCTCCGGGTTAGGATAGCCTACAGTAGAGAAATTGCCATCCGGCATTTCCTGTTCAGGCACAACATATACGTTTTTAAAGCCTATTTCACTAAGAACACGCCTTACCGGTATATTGCCTGTGCCGTGAAGCGGTGTATACACAATTTTAAGGCTGTCGGCTGTTTTAGCTACTATATCCGGGTTAAGAGACTGAGCCTTTACGTTTTTAATGTACTCGTCATCTACTTCCTTGCCTATTGTTACATAAAGGCCCTTTGCAACGGCTTCGTCATAATCCATTGTCTTTATGGCATCAAAACCTGCTACTGCATTTACTTTTTCTATAATGGCTTCATCTCTTGGATACGGCACCTGACCGCCGTCCTGCCAATATACTTTATAACCGTTATACTCCGGTGGATTATGGCTTGCTGTTACTACAACACCTGCTGTACAGCCTAAATGCCTTACAGCAAAAGACAGTTCCGGTGTAGGTCTTAAAGATTCAAAAACATAGGCTTTAATTCCGTTGGCACAAAGTGTAAGGCCTGTTTTTCTTGCAAACTCAGGCGACATGTTTCGTGAGTCATAAGCTATAGCCACACCCATTTGTGCACCCTTTGGGTTATTTTCCAGTATATAGTCAGCAAGACCCTGTGTTGCCTTGCCTACAGTATAAATATTCATACGGTTTGTTCCTGCACCTATAATACCTCTTAAACCGCCTGTACCAAACTCAAGGTCTTTATAAAACCTTTCTTTTATCTCGTTGTCATCATTTTCAATAGCCTTTAACTCGGCTTTTGTCTGCTCATCAAAGCATGAACCGTTAAGCCAGCTTTCATATTTTTCCCTGTACTGCATAATTATACCCCCTGTATATTAAAAATCTAATGTTACAGTCTTATCCGGGCTGTCAATATTTACGTCAGTTTCTTCTATGTTTCCATCGCTGTCTTTTGCCTGCACATTATGCTTTCCATAGTCAAGCTTTACCATAACAGGTGAAACGCCTATATATTCACCGTCAACATACACTTTAGCCCAGCCTGGGTCGGTATATATTGTTAAGTTGCCCTGCTGTTTACTGCTGTTTGGCTTAGGCGCTGTATTGCCTGTCTGCGGCGGATTTGTGCCTGTTTCAGGCTTATTGAGCGGCAAAGCAATTTTATTAAGCACTGCGCTAACATGTGCATTGTCATTTTCACAGTTAACCGTAGTTAAAAAGTCTTCATAGCCTTGGGCCGAAATAAGTATATTATATATACCCCTGCTTACGGCCACTTCCGTTGTATTAGCCGGATAATCAACACCGTTTATTTTTACGTTGTAGTTATCTGCATTTACGTCAAATGTAATTCTCAAGGCTTCTGAGAACTTGCCTAAATCTATTTCAAACTGTTCTTTTTCCTTAACATCAGCTTCCGTCATATAGTCTTCTATATTATCGCCGGAAACAACTATTGTATGGCGTCCGGCCGGAATCGGTATTATTAACGTGTCTGCCTTAATAGACTCGCCAAAATCAATTTTAACCGAAATATTCTCTATTTCATCGGAATTTTTAAGAACTATATAGCCGTGAGCCTTTTCTATTTTTGCGCTTAAAAGGTTTTCGCCTATTCCGTATGCCGTTATAATATCGGCCTGTTCAATATCTCCGGGATAAATGTCGTTTTCGTTATATGAAAATATAGTTTCATCATCGTAGGAAAACTTTTTGCCGTCTATTTCAGCCGTCATTGAAGATGCATCAACATCAACGCCTAAAATTGATTCGTAATACCAAGCATTTTCCGGGAACCTGAGCTGTTGAGCTTCACCTGTTTCAGAAAGCATAACACTTACAATATCGCCTCTGCCCAAGTCTTTAAGAGATATTCTTCCGCCATTAGCGCCTGTTATTACTGTACTGTTGGTAAGTTTTACAGTACTTATTTTGCCTGTTTCAATGTTTAAAACGGATATTTCTTTTGTCTGTTTATCGGTAATTACACCACATGAAATAAAGTCAGCATTTTCGTTATTTTCAGGCAGTATATTTTCGTTATTAGATGTATTACTGTTATTTTGTGCCGTATTTGAGCCGTCAAGCATTTTACTTATTACATAACAGCCGCAAATAATAAATAAAGCACAAATTACAACTATGATAACTGCTATTTTTTTATTTATGCCAAAAACCGTGTCAATTTTATTTTCTTCCATGGAATCTTCAATAGAAGACATATCAATTTTACGGTTTTTAATATCTTTTTCTATCTTTTGAACTTCTTTGTGTATAGTATCAAGTCTTCGTGTTTCGCCAAAATTATTATTGTCATTTTCAAATTTATACTTTCCCATGGCATACCGCCTTTGCTTTCAATTTATTTAAACAAGATTAAAACAAACTCTGTCTTTACTATTATATTTTATTATTATTTCAAAAAAAGAGCAAGAAGAATATACTGCTTAACATAATTAAAAAACGACAATAATCGGTTATAAGCATTTAAAAACGCCCGGCTTTTTTAACCGAGCGTTTTTATGTCGTCATACGTATTTATCCAGTTTTGAAAGTATTTTTTCCTCATTAAGGGATGCTTCCACACACCTGTTGAATCTGTCGGCAGCAGGTATAAGGCAGTAATTGCGCTTTTTATTGTAGTATTCATTGCAAAGGCTCATAAATTTCCATGGGAAAAGTATAACAGCCTTTACAACCGAAGCATCGTTTTTGTCAAAATCGGTATATTTTCCATACTCGTTTAAAACCCGTGCCGTCTGCTCAACACCAAAATCCGGCATTTTCATTAAGCGCCTAAGGAGAAATGCTATGTCCCAGCATGGTATATCGTAAGCTATTTTAGGCATGCTTTCAATAAAAATGTCACCTTCCGGTGTCTGCATAAAGCTTCCGCTTTTATAAGAGTTATGGCAGAATGTCTTTTTTTCTTCTGCCCGCCTTACTATGCTGCTGTATCCCGACTCTTCCAAACGGTTAAGGGCCTCATTTGCCCTGTTTAAAAAATAACTGTAGTGGGTTTTAATTATCATATCCATAATGTCGTACTGCCCCCTGCGGGCTATGTCCTTACGTATATGCTTAAGTTCTCCGGCACGTTTTTCAAACAATTCCGGCAGCCGGCCCAAAGCGCTTTTGCCGCCTTCAAATTCCAAGCCGTAAGCTGCATTATGCATAAGAGAAAGTGTTTTAACGGCTTTAAGCACCGTTTCCTCACAGTCCATATCCGGCGTTATAAGTTCCTTGTAAGGCTCAAGGGTATAGTTTTGCTCTGAATATGTATAAAATGCCAAACCTTCAACCGACTGGGTAAAGCTGTTTATACCCTCAAACCCATTTTTCAGAAGTTTCTTTCTTCCTTCGGCCTCAAATGAAATCATAAGGCCATCGGACGGCTGTTTTTTAAGTGCCATTATGCCCATATCAGTATGGCATATAAGGCATGTTCTTGTCCTTCGAGTCGAATACAGTTTTAAGCCGTACCCGTTTAAAAGAATTTTTTCAAATATTTCGTCCATATCAAATCCCCCATATCAGGCAATGGCCTGTTATACATTTTATGAGGGCATATACTTAAATATTATCAATAAAATTTTCTTTTACTGTTTTAATCAGTATTTCACGTGTATTAAGTTTCGGGTCATTAATAACCATATCCAAAAGCGAATTTAAAACCAAGCCCATTTCCTTTCCCGGCTTAAGGCCTATACATATAAGGTCTTTACCCGATAAAGCCAAGTCTTTTACAAAAAGGCAGTCGCCTCTCTTTATAACCATATTAAGTACATTTTCTGCACTTTCGGCCTCATTATCTCCTTGAGCCTTTTTAAGGCTGTAAAAGAGAAATGCATTTTCAATTCCCGTTTTGTTAGCCAATCGTCTTACACTTATTTCATCACTTTGTGCCTTTTGGTTTACTAATGAATTAAGGCATATAATCTGGTTTAATGTTTTATTGTCAAATTTATAAAAAGAGAGCTCTTTTTTTATTTCATCCGGCTTTATAAACTGGGTAAGTATGGCAAAAAGCACCGGCACTGTTTTTTCACTTTGGGCAATTTCTTTTTGAATTATGTCTTCCCTGCCTGAAATAGAGTCAGCAAGTCTTTGGGATATATTTTCCAAAAGGCCTGTCTGCCATAAAAGGGGCAGTTTTTCCGTATGTTTTGATATAAGAAGCTTCGTCAGCTCCTCACGTATTCTTTCGGAGCTTATGTTCTTTATAAGGCCTACATTGTTTTCCATAGCCTTTTTAGTTTCAGGCTCTATTTCAAAACCAAGCTGGGCCGAAAAACGAAACGCCCGCAGTATTCTTAAGGCATCTTCTTTAAATCTTTCGTCAGGGTCGCCTACTCCACGGATTATTTTACGGCCTATATCCTCTATTCCACCGAATATATCAGTATACCCGTCATACGGATTATAAGCTATGGCGTTCATTGTAAAGTCACGCCTTAAAAGGTCCTCGTGTATATCCCGTGTAAAGTTAACTTCTTTAGGATGACGGCAGTCCTCATACTCCCCGTCTATACGGAATGTTGTTACCTCGTAATTTTCCTTGTTTATAACTACTGTAACTGTGCCGTGCTGAATACCTGTATCAAAAGTATGGGGAAATATGTTTTTTACTTCCTCCGGTTTAGCCGATGTTGTTATATCGTAATCATGGGGTTTAATACCCATTATGGAATCACGTACACAGCCGCCCACTATATGGCCTTCAAAGCCGTTTTTTCTTAACTCGTCTATTATAAAAGCCGCATCTGCCGGCAGTATTATTTTATCCACTCAGTCAACCTCCGTAAAACAAATACTGCTGTTATTATATCCTTTTAAGCACTGTCATTCAACAGATATAAAACAAAACCGGAGAAACAAACCAAAAGGCAGTATCTCCGGTACAAAAATTCAGTATTTATTATTATTTGTTATTGTTTTTCGGTATTTTCAGACACAAACTCTTTTTTAGAGTAATAATCTTTTGTATCGCAGGAAAGTCCACGTTTTTTAAGCATTCTGTTTACAAACTTAGTTACAACATCTATTATTACGGCAAAAAGCGGAACACCTACTATCATGCCGAATACACCCCATAAACTGCCGAACACTATAATTGAAAACAGTACCCAAAAGCTTGGTATACCCACTTTATCACCCAGTATTTTAGGGCCCAGTATATTGCCGTCAAACTGCTGGAGTATAAATACGAATATTAAAAAATACAGTGCCTTAAGAGGGTCAATAAACAGTATTAGTATAACACCGGGAACAGCACCTATAATAGGGCCGAAAAACGGTATAATATTTGTAAAGCCTATTATTATGGCAAGGAGTATTGCATAAGGCATATTAAGCAGGTTAAGGCATACAGAAGCTATAATGCCTATTATAAATGAGTCTATTATTTTGCCTATTATAAAACCGCCAAAAGACACATCGGCAAACCTGAGCTCACTGATTATGGCTTCAGCTATTTCTTTTTTAAACAAAGCATAAATAAGCTTTTTAAACTGTGCCTTAAAAGTTTTTCGGCTGTTTAAAACATAAATCGAAACAATAACGGCTACAACAAAATTAAGTATACCGTTGCTGAAATATACAACTCTAAGTGAAAACTCGCTTAGTATCACTTTTGCATTATCAAAAACGCCTTTTTCCAAAAACGAATTTGCTCTGTCATAGAGCTTTACAGCGTAATCATTAAGACTTTCGCCTAACTCAGGATTGGTTTTGGCCAGTTTTTCATACAGCTCATAAAGCTTATTAATCCACTCCGGTATAATTGTTATAATTGACTTTAAGCTTTCTATAACCTGAGGCATTACCAGTTTAAGGAATATGTAAATAATTATGCATAAGAATACATAAGCCAGTACAATAGCAATTTTTTCCGACAGCTTTTTGGCAAATTTATCGGATGACATGTGCTTAGAAAACCTGTGGTAGAGCTTTCCTTCTAAAAAATTGCAAAGAGGCGACAATATATAAGCCACCATTGCACCATATATAAAAGGAGAAATAATGCCTATAAGCCACTTTATATTGCTTCTTAAAACATCGAACTTACCTATTGAAAAATATAAAACAATGCCTATGAGCATAACACATGTAAGAGTAATGCCAAGAGCTAAATACCGTTTAAATTCTACTCTCATCCCCAAGGCCCCCGTTTTCAGTATTTTAATGAGTATTTATATTTTACAATATTTCCGTCAAAAAATCACTCAGTTTTTTATTAATACTTTTTAATGTATTGTTCTCTTTTATTTGGCAAAAAAACAAACACAAAAAATTAATTGCTCGGTGGAATTTTAATTTTGTATATTTACAGTATGAATAAAATTATGCAAAATTTTTTTGTATTTTACAATCTG
Organism: uncultured Clostridia bacterium; assembly: GCA_944384255.1. Lineage (GTDB taxonomy): Bacteria > Bacillota > Clostridia > Lachnospirales > Anaerotignaceae > Neoanaerotignum_A. The sequence continues at coordinate 1,918 of CALWSS010000027.1, read as the reverse complement.
TTTTAATCTTTTGGCTTAAATAAAAGTCCCGTTTTAAAATAAAAAAGAAAGCCGCCCTGCAAACTAAATTTGCAAAACGACTTTCTTAAATCAAATGGGATAATACAAACTAATAAATGCTATCTTTTAATATGCCGAAACAACAACATATTATAAAACTGACATAACGTATTTATCAGCCTTTACGTGCCGCAAGAGCCTGTTCGTCGATTTTCTTAAGCTCCTGACGGAAAGCTTCTTCCTGAGCAAATACTTCAGGGTCATCCTCATAGAATACGTAGAAGTTAGGGTCAACTTTACCAATTCCCATATAACGAGCTTTGTAGTCTTTGAGAAGTTCCCAGAATTTCTTTCTGAGTAAGAACAAAGCAAGTAAGTTGGAGAATACCGGAAGTATAAGTGTAACGTTAACTATAGCCCAGAAGAGGTCTGCATCGTAACCACCAGATGTAATAGCCCAAACAATTACCATGTTAGGGATAGGGAATACGAACTTGAATAAGTAGCAGAGTCTATCACGTGTAACAGGATGTTTTCTGAAGAGCCACTGTATAACTGATATATAGTATAAGAACCAGCCGCCTGTTGTTGTAATACCGAAAAGAATACACATAATACCGATGAACCAGTCAGCACCATTACCAAATACTGTTTCAAATGCAGCTATTGTAAGAGTAGCACCGCCAAGACCTGTTTCATAAGCGCCTGAAGCAAGTACGGCAAGAGCTGTTATAGAGCAAACGATAATTGTATCTGTAAATACTTCAAATGCACCCCAAAGACCTTCTCTTACAGGATGGATTGTGTTAGCTGAACCATGAACAAGTGGTGATGAGCCCTGTCCTGCTTCGTTTGAGTTGATTGAACGAGCAACACCTTCTCTAACTGCTATAGAAACTGTTGAACCAACGAAACCACCAACTGCTGCAGAACCTGTGAAAGCATCATGGAAAATCTGATAAATAAGATGTGGAACATTAGCAATGTTAGCAATAATAAGCATAACACCGCCAATCATGAATAATACGCACATAAAAGGAACGAGTCTTGTAGCAACTTTAGCAACACGGCCTGTGCCTTTCCAAATTACCCAGTAAAGAACTACTGTGTAGATGAAAGTTACAAGAAGCATGTTAATGCCAAATGAAACATTAAGTGTTTCAGAAATTGAGTAGGCCTGTGAACCACCAAGGAACTGAGCGATGAAACCTACAGCAAAAAGGACTGCAAGAGCCATAGCGCCAGGCATTTTTTTCTGTCTTCCAAGACCTTTTTCGATATAATATGTACCGCCGCCATAGTACTCGCCTTTTTCGTTTTTAGAACGATAATGGCAGGCAAGAGTAACCTCAACCATTTTAACCATCATACCTAAGAAAGCCCAAACCCAAAGCCAGAAGATAGAACCAGGACCACCAACAGCTATTGAAGAAGCAACACCGGCGATATTACCTGTACCAACGCATCCGCCGATAGCTATACATACAGCCTCGAAAGGTGAAATCTGTCCTTCTTTTTTCTGTAACTCAGAGCTGTCTTTATTATTTTTGCCAATAACATTACCAAAGGTATATTTCATTATATGGCCAAAGTGTCTTATAGTAAACAAACCTGAACCAAAGAAGAAGTATACACCGATAACAATAACGAAAATAAGGAACGGTGCACTCCAAACAGTGTTGTTTACCCAGTTGATTACTGCCGCAAATAATTCTGGAAATGACATATTTATAATTCCCCCTCTTAAAATTGCGTTACTTTCTCTCGCCTCTCCCCTGGCGAGATGTTATTTAGCCGAAGCCGTTAGCATGGAACAATACCACGCAAGGTATAACTTTTAATGTTGCGCATACATTAAAGCATGATTAAATATTAAACCCTTTAGTTATTATAGAGTCAATGCAATATCAATTATTTG
>CALWSS010000026.1 GCA_944384255.1 uncultured Clostridia bacterium | reverse complement strand
AATATAAAAAGTTTAAATTATGATGTTAAATTAAAATATTCAGGATACATAAAAGAAAACTTGAATTCATTTATACCGGCCTTATGCCAGAAAGCCAGTGTTGATGTTATGAAGTTCTTTTCTGAGGAAGGCATTATAAATTCAGACACAAGAGATTTATTTTTGAACAGCTTGGAAGATAATCCAGCAAGCAAAGCCTATGTTGTGGATTATTTGGGCAAAAACAGCCAGAACACCGCCTTTGAAATGGAAATCGAAGAAATTTTTTCTTTATAAGATCACAGATGTTTGTTTTTACATGATTATAAATAGTTATAAATTTAAAACAAAGACATAAAATGTAAAAACAAGTTTATTCAGGGTGGTTCCTTTTGAAGGAGTATATTGAAGAAAGAGCTGTTGAGATAGCAAACTATATTATAAAGTACAATGCAACAGTGCGACAGACGGCAAAGCAGTTCGGAATTAGCAAAAGCACGGTACATATGGATGTAACAAAATAGAACGGTTAACTTTTATAATAAAATAATAAAATCCGCTTGTTTTTAAAAAAGGAAAACAGGCGGATTTTTTTGTTGTAGTATACAGCAGCACTATAGTTATTCTTGGAATATTCAAAAGCAGTTTTTACAGAAAGGCAAAAAGTCATTTATCGCACAACGGCTATAGATGAAAATGATATATAAAATTGATATTGCTATTATTCCAGATTTAGAATACAATATTGCTTAATGAGATGGGAGGTATTTTTATGGAGTTCATGTCCGCAAGAGAGGCAGCTAATAAATGGAAAATCTCTCAAAGACGTGTTGCTGTTCTTTGTTCTGAAGGCAGAATAAAAAATGCTGAAATGCTGGGTAATATGTGGCTTATACCACTTATGGCACAAAAACCTGCTGATGCAAGAAGCATTAGGTATATAAAAAACGATGATAAAAAAGTTAAGCCCTTTTTAAAATGGGCAGGGGGCAAAAGTCAGCTTATAAGCGAAATTGAAAAATATTATCCTTTTGAAGAAGGAAAAATTACAAAGTATGCAGAGCCTTTTGTAGGCGGCGGAGCAGTGCTTTTTGATATTTTAGGTAAATACGATTTGGAAGAAATATATATAAGCGACATTAATGCAGAGCTTATAAATACATATAAAATTATAAGAGATGACATTGATGAGCTTATTTCAATGCTTTCGGTTATGCAGAGTGAATTTACTCCTATGGACACCGAAGAAAGAAAAAAATATTACCTTTCAAAACGTGAGCGTTTTAACTATTTAAAAGTAAACGGTGACGAAAATATAAATATTGAAAAAGCCTCTCTTATGATATTTCTTAATAAAACATGCTTTAACGGGCTTTTCCGTGTTAATAAAAAAGGTATGTTCAATGTGCCTATGGGCTCATATAAAAAGCCTTTAATTTGTGATGAAGCTAATCTTAGAGCTGTGTCGGAAAAACTTCAAAATGTAAATATTGTCTGTGGTGATTACAGAAAATCTGCCGACTTTATAGGAGAAGACACATTTGTATATATAGATCCACCTTACAGACCTATTACAGACAGTGCAAGTTTTACTGCATATACTGAAAATTCATTTAATGATGAAGAACAAATTGAGCTGGCTGAATTTGCAGACAATATCCGTAAAAAGGGAGCAAAAATTGTTTTAAGCAATTCCGACCCTAAAAATATAAACCCTAAAGACGAATTTTTTGACAGACTTTATTCAGATTATAAAATTAAAAGGGTTGACGCTTCCCGTGCAATTAACTGTAACACCGAAAAAAGAGGCAAAATTAAGGAATTGCTTATATCCAATTTTTAATTAATAAAGGAGATTAATATGGCAAGAGATTTTAACAGCTGGTTAGCCGGTTTTCGTGACAGCATAGCTGATTATGGCTATTACATAGACTTTGAAAAAGTTCACCGAAATGTAGACAGTATTAAAGTTGAGCTGAATATTCTTAATTCACTTATAGGCTCCAAAAATATTAAAGAAGATTTTAAAAATTTGGTCGGCAAATATCACGAAGTTTTAAAGTGCATTCCTTTGCTTTTGGCAGTAAGAGCCAACGACATTTACTGCCAGGACGAAAACGGTGGATACATGTATAATTTTAATTTGGGAAAACATTCTGCAAACGGCAGCGCAGACTTTGAGCGATATGCCTATTTTATGGAGCATACAGGTCTTTTTGATTTGCTGGAAAACCACATTATAAATAATCTTGTTGATTATGCCACCGGTGTTGAAACAGGTCTTGATTCCAACGGACGTAAAAATCGAGGCGGTCATTTAATGGAAGATCTGGTTGAAAGTTTCATTAAAAAAGCCGGTTTTGTAAAAGATACAAGCTATTTTAAGGAAATGTATATACATCAGATTACAGATAAATGGAACATAGACCTTTCTGCAATTTCAAACAAAGGCAAAATGGAAAAGAGATTTGATTTTGTTGTTAAAACAGAAGGCATGATTTACGGAATTGAAACTAATTTTTATTCAAGCGGCGGAAGCAAGCTTAATGAAACTGCCAGAAGTTATAAAACTCTTGCCCTTGAAACCAACACTATAAACGGCTTTACATTTGTATGGTTTACAGACGGCAAAGGCTGGACAAGTGCCCGAAATAATCTTGAGGAAACGTTTGATGTAATGGATAACATTTACAATATTAAAGATTTGGAAAACGGCATTATTAAAGAAATTTTTGTATAAAGGGTATTTGTATGATTAATAAAAAATTTAAGCACAGTGTAAATTTAGTTCCGCTTAAAATTGAGAACAAAGAGCAGAATACTTTTAGAGATGAACTGCTGAATATACCGTATCTTTTATATGAGGTTGAAAATTTGTCTACAGGCGAAATAATAGCTATAAACAAACCCGGAGGCAAAAGAAATTTTGGCAGGTTAGCCCGAAACGACTTTATGGTTTTTATTTATAACCCAGATGAAGAGAGTCTTTGGTTAATAAGTCATCAGGAGATAAGTGATGATATAGCGGCAAAATATGAATATGACAGCTCAAATGCTGTTTTGCTTATTAAAGCGTTATATCGTGTCTGCTGTGGTGAAGAGCCGGACTATGTTATTAGTGAGATGCGTCTTAAAGATACTGTGGGAATTAATGTTGAAACTATTCTTAAGGCGTATAAATGGATTTGGGGTCAGGAAGACTGCAATTATCCAACAAAAATGGGAAGGTGGCTTTCTATGAACGCTCTTTTGGACAGATTTGACCTTAGTGCAGGAGATTTTGAATTATGACAAAGAAGATCAAAAAATGGGAGCCGGAAGACTTTGAACTGGAAATGACTACACACTGGTCATTTCCAAAACGCGGCGACTGGGCAACCCATGACGCAAAATGGCGGGGAAACTGGTCTCCGTATATTCCCAGAAATATAATACTCAGGTATTCCAAAGAGGGAGATTTGGTTCTGGATCAGTTTGCCGGCGGAGGAACTACACTTGTTGAAGCAAAACTTCTTAACAGAGATATTATTGGTATTGATGTAAATGATGTTGCTCTTAGCAGGTGCCGAGAAAAAACTGATTTTGAACACGAAGGAGCCAACGGAAAGGTATATATTCGTAAAGGCGACGCCAGAAAACTTGATTTTATACCAAATGACAGTATTGATCTTATATGTACACATCCGCCTTATGCTGATATTATTAAGTACAGCGAAGATATTGAAGAAGATTTGTCACGGCTTAAAATAAAGGATTTTATTGAGGAAATGAAAAAAGTAGCATCGGAAAGCTACCGTGTACTTAAAAAAGACAAATTTTGCGCTGTTCTTATGGGTGACACAAGGCAAAAAGGCTGTATGATACCAATGTCATTTGATGTAATGAAGGTGTTCCAGGACGCAGGCTTTAAGCTAAAAGAGCTTATAATAAAAGAACAGCATAACTGTCGGGCGACAGGCTACTGGAAAACAAACAGCGTTAAATATAATTTTTTGCTTATTGCCCATGAGTATTTGTTTGTATTCAGAAAATAAATTTTATAAGGAGAGCTATATATGGATTTTATAAAAGAACAAAACAGAATTTATGCAGAAGACGAAAATGGAAAATTAATTGCAGAAGTTACTTTCCCAGAATCAGAAGAAGGAGTTTGCACAATAGACCATACTTTTGTAGATGATTCCTTAAGAGGTCAAAATGTTGCCAGTAAATTAGTTGAATCGGCAGTTGCCCAGATAAAGGAACAGGGCAAAAAAGTTAATGCTACCTGTACATACGCACAGGCATGGCTTGAAAGACATGTTGAAACAGAGCCTTTATTTGAAGAATATGTTGATTTTGATACATTCAGCAAGTCGGATTTTCGTGTTGTTAAAGTAAAGGAATGTGTGGCTGTAAAAAAGAGCAAAAAACTTCTTCAGTTTACATTAGATGACGGAACAGGCACAGACCGTACAATACTCAGCGGAATACACAAATATTACGAGCCTGAAGAACTTGTAGGCAAAACACTGCTTGCAATTACAAACCTTCCTCCAAGGGCCATGATGGGTATTGAATCATGCGGAATGCTCCTTTCTGCAATATATTATGTAAATGGTGAGGAACGCTTAAAGCTTATTATGCTTGATGACAAAATTCCGGCAGGAGCAAAGCTGTACTAATATTTTTATATGTTTTAAACAAATAAAAATGTCAAAAATTTAATAGATTATAATATAGAATATGTTTTAATTTGGTTATTAATGGTATATACTGATGATACTAAATGGAACGTAAAAGAACCTTGATTTTTCAAGGCTCTTTTAGTTTGTAATGATTTAAGTTTTTAACTGCTTATTATTTTTGCCAGAGTTCTCCACAAGATGCCATTTGCTTTATACAATCTATAAACTTTCTGGTAGCCGGTGAAGCCGAGCGAAGCGACGGCACAGCAATTCCTATATTTATGCTGTATGGTGGATATAAAGGAATATTTACAGCTTTATTGGTAATGCTTTTTGTTATCATTTCGTTCATAATGCTTATTGCTATCCCTTTTTCAACCATAGCTATAGCTGAGAAATTTTCAACAGTAGTGTATTTAATATCAAGCTTTGTTTGTGTTTCTTTCAAAAGCTTATCCACATCGTAATCATGCCCGTTTGCAGCAATAACAAAATTTTCTTTTTGACATTCCTGCAAAGTAACATATTTCTTGTTAGCAAAAGGATGATTTTCATTAACAGTTATTACCATAGGGTCATCATATATTGGTATCCATTTATAGTTTGCATCATCATCAAAACTTGTTATACAAAAATCAACAACATTGTTTGCCATCCATTTGCCTAAAATGTGGTGTCCGCCTTCTTTAATTTTTATAGTTACATGAGGATATTTGTCGTTAAATTTTTTTATTATATGCGGCAGCCACAAAGTTGCAGCACTGTAATAAGAGCCGATTGTAATAGTGCCTGTTAAAAGACCTGTTATGTTTGAGGCTTTTTGCTTTAGCAGATTGCCATATTTAACGACTTCTTCAATATCTTTTATTATGCTTTCACCACTTTCAGTAAGCGAAACCCCGTTGTGTCCTCTTTTTAATACTTCAAATCCAAGTTCGTTTTCTATTGAGTCTACAACATTGCTTACGCCAGCAACGGTATATCCCAATTCATTTGCTACGGCAGAGAGGCTTCCCAATTCAACTGCACGCAGCAATATTTCATATTTTTTTAAATCCATACATTATACCTTCCCAGCCTTAACTTTTTGTTAAATCTGCTTAAATAAACCCCATATTTACTTAAAATATATATAAGGTTTATAATAGAGTCAAGTTACTTCCGGAAAATAACTTCACAAGGCATTACAGTATTCTTTAAAAAGGTGAATTTTATAGAAGCAAAAATTTATATTTAAGCATTCTATAAATTTTCTATTGTTTCAATCATAACTGATCTCATAAATATGATGTTAATTTTAAAAGATATTGATAGCCTGACATAATGATTTTAACCATAAAAATAAGTTTATATATTCTTTTATAGTTATGGTAAAAACAAAAAATTCCCTTTTATACATGTATTGCCAATGGATATAAGAAGAGAAGTTTTAATAGTAAGACTTTTCTGAGGTTTCCTAAAGAAGCCTTACTAAAGGGGGAGGTTGACTTATGTTAGATAAAATATTGGAAATTAACTCAGCCATAAATAACATAGTTTGGGGAGTTCCTATGCTCATTATTGTAGTAGGAACAGGTCTTTACTTCACATTAAGGCTTAGATTTCTTCAGTTTAGAAAATTCAAATATGCTTGGAAAAATGTTCTTGGCGGATTAAAAAAAGGAAGCAACTCTTCAAGCGGAAGTGTTACACCTTTTCAGGCTCTTACTACAGCTTTAGCATCTTGTGTTGGTACGGGTAATGTATCTGGTGTTGTTGGAGCCATAAGCCTTGGTGGTCCAGGTGCCGTATTATGGATGGAATTAGTTGCCTGTGTAGGAATGATTACTCAGTTTTCTGAAATTACTCTTTCGATTAAATATCGTGAAAGAAATAGTAAAGGGGACTGGGTCGGCGGACCTATGTACTACATAAGAAATGGTTTAGGAAAAAATTGGAAATGGATTGCTTTTCTCTTTGCACTTTTTGGTATGTTGGCTTGTCCTGGTACAGGTAATCTTATTCAGATAAGTTCTATTAATCAATGTGTAACTGCGGCATTTAATGCAGTTAATCCAGCAACAGTAGAACATAATTTTATGATTTCCATTATTACAGGTATTATTATTGCTATATTACTTGCAATTATTTATTTTGGCGGTATTAAACGTATTGGTCGTGTTACAGAAAAACTCGTTCCTTTTATGGCTGCTATTTATATACTTGGTGCTATAATAGTAATTCTTTTTAACATTGAAAATGTTATACCTACAATTAAATCAGTAGTAATAGGTGCTTTTGCTCCTGAAGCAGTACTTGGTGGTGCTGTTGGTTTTACAATTAAAGATGCTATCCGTCGTGGTATTTCAAGAGGTGTTAACTCAAACGAAGCTGGTATGGGTTCTGCTCCTTTAGGACATGCGGCAGCCGAAACAAGTCACCCAGTTCAGCAGGGTATGTATGGTATTGTTGGTGTATTTATGGATACCATAGTAGTATGTACTATGACAGCATGTCTTGTTCTTATGAGCGGCACAGAAATTAATTATGGAACAGATATAGGTGTAAGACTTACAATTAATGCATTTGCAACTGTTTTTGGTCAGGTGCCTGCAAGCTGTATAATGGCTTTTATAATGACAATATTTGCTTTCTCTACTATTCTTGGCTGGGGACTTTACGGTGCACGTTGTACAGAATATATATTTGGTTCAAAAGCCATTGCTCCATATCTGGTATTGTTCTGTCTTATAGTTATTATCGGTTCAGTTATTGAACTTACAGTTGCTTGGGATATTACAGACACACTTAATGCTCTTATGATATTCCCTAATATTATTGGTATACTTGCTTTATCACCGGTAGTTGTGAAACTTGTTAAGGAATACTTCAAAACTGAGAATTAAAATGTTTAATATAATTAATATGTAATAAAGTTTTAAATTAATAAAAAGCATATAAAAATCAGGACTATTTGCTTAGCAAGTAGTCCTGATTTTTATGTACTTAAGCAAAACAAAACTACCGGCTATGCGAATGTATAAACTAAAAGCAGACAAATTAAAACAACAATTTGTCTGCTTTTAATTTTTGTTAAAGTAACAATGAGGTGATATAAATGAGAAAATGAAAAAAGAAACGCACAGGATGCCAGGACAAAAATCTGAAATTGTTCACAAACACATAGATGAATATATATCGTTAAGAGCTTTGTCAAAGGTATATTTAGCTGATAAAATTATGCTTTGTCGTTAGGTAAAAGAATTTATTAGCAATGGAAAATCTACTTTTCTTCCCCAATAATATTCGGGCAATCGTTTTGCAGCGTTATATATCAGCAAAAATCTAACTGAAATTGAACAGTTACATTTAACTATTGCTAAATTAGAAATAGAAAATGAGAGATTAAAAAGTATACATAGTGGAAGGAGTTGGTGCCAATATGATATATGTTACTAGCAATGGAAAGATAACACAATAATTGAGGTATTAAATGGCTGGATAAAGGAAGAATTATTTTTAGATTTTAATTTAAGTACTACCAAAGAGGTACCATAACTTTTAAATGATTATGTAAAATACTTTAATTATGAGCGTACATCAGTAACCCTTAATTATAAAGAACCAGTTCAGTATAAAACTGAACTATGCTTTTGAGCCATGTTGGTTTTACCCGTCTACTTTATATAGACATCTTAAATTTACTAGAAGTTATGATTTAAAAATGATTAAGTTTGTATGCCAATTCCAAAACTAACACCAGAATATCAAGATACGAACCAAAGAATTGTACTACACAGAAAAATGTTGACGATTTATAAATAAAAAAGTAAGAAAAAGGATAAGAGTGACAATTGCTGTCTATGACATATGTTATAATAGATATAATATAAGTTCTTAAAAGCCAAAAATTTTTGAGATGCTGCCTCTAGGATTAATGCAATATCAAATAGAATATCTAAAGATAGTGCTTTGTATATGTTAGGGGTCTCTATATGTCCAATATGGACAGGTGTTAAACCGAACTGCTCCACAAGTTTTAAAAATTGACATGAATTGACAAATACATATTATATTTTTTAGATAGTAATATATATTTGTCAGCACATGTCTATTTATATAAGAACGTATGGATAGAATATCAGTAAAGTCAGAACATTTTCTGCATCTCTATTCAATTTTAGTCAATAGCAATATTCTCCTTGATTTGTGGGAGCGCTGTTCTCTACCATCTATCGTATTGACTGAAAATATGGTTAATTCCGTAAGCGGATGAAATTTATGTACTGTTGAAAGTTAGAGCGGATCAGGTTCAAGTGCAAAAGGTCATCTATCGAGGTCATGCTTGACCGCCTACACGCTGCCGGAATCATGGCACAGGAGTAACGGCTAGATAGTAGAGGTTGAGATATTTAGGAAGGGAATCGAGTGTGGATTAAAAGCCAAGGAGAATATATTGAAACACTTAAGGTAGATATGTCCAGTCAAAGTTCTATCATTGGATAATTATGTTTATGAAAAAAAGGTAGACTTACTATATAAAATTACTATTTTTTAGCTGTAACAGAGAGGAAATGAATAAAGTGAACTCATTTTTTTTGGAATCTCTTGATTTAAGAGAACATCCGTTAAAAAAAGAAAAAAAGAAAATCAGAGCCATATATTTTTCAGCTCTTTCCTATATCGTTAATGAAGTTGCGATACAACCTGAAGAAAAGTTGTATACTTCCAAACGCTTACAAATGTATCAGGATATGTTTCTCTCCGATATAGATAGTAACATACTGCTCACCAAAGTTGGATTGCAAGTTGTAAAATCCTGTATTGGTAGACCTTGGCGAAAGAGGTTTCGCAGTTTGCTTATATGTGATGTTTCCTTAATTCTATTAGATGAAAACCTAATAAGGAAAGCTATAAATATAATTAGCAATTGCCTATCAAGCTGGGGCAAAGCAGAGATTGGACGTGTTATTGCCATCTTGCTGGATAAAAATAGCATTGAAAAAAAATACCTTGCCATTGAATCTTTGATAATTCAATACCACAATAACAAAACATTTTTCTCTCAAGTGGAACGTCGAATTATCGTGACGGCAAATATGAGTGCTGGTAAATCAACACTTATTAATGCCCTTATTGGAAAACCGCTTGCTCGTACCTCACAAGAGGTCTGTACGGGCAATATTTGCTATTTGTTTAACAAGCCATTTGAAGATAATAATGTTCATTTATTAACTCAAATGCAAATGTTGACGCTGAATGCTACTACGGAAGATTTGTGTAACTATGAATGGTCAGGACCAGTTTCCATTGCATCTTACTTTACTCAGAGCACACCACAGATACAGAGACTATGTGTTATTGATACACCAGGTGTAGATGCAGCATTATATAGAAAACATACTGATATAACGCATGCCGCCTTATTAAAAGAAGAATACGATTTAGTTTTGTATGTCATATGTCCTACTAATTTAGGAACCGATGCAGAAATAAGGCATTTGAAATGGGTTGCCAATAATCTCCCTAAAGAGAAAGTTGTTTTTGTATTGAATAAACTTGATAACTATAAAGATTGTTCAGATAGTATAGAAGAAAGTGTTCAGGGGCTGAAAGATGATTTAATTAAATTAGGCTTTGAAAATCCGGTTATCTGTCCCATTTCGGCATATTTTTCCTATTTGTTGAAACTTAAAATTACAGGACAACAGATGTCAGATGATGAAGCTGATGAATACGACTATCTTTCGAAGAAATTCATGCGGTCATCTTATGATTTATCTTGCTACTATAACGATGTTCAGATTTCTGAAAATGAATCTAAGGAAATCGCACTAACCAAACACGCAGGAATATACGGTCTTGAACAAATAATCTACGGAGGCTAATTATGAAGAAAGTATTTTTAAAGTATAATCCATATAATTTGGAAACTGAGCTAACAGTTGATGGCAAAAAGCTTGCCCAAAATAGTCAGATTGGCGAAAGGATACTTCCTGGCTCTCGCCTGCAGGAGTGGGTAGAAGATCTGCCGAGAATTCTGATTGATGAATACAATGATACCGATTTTGACATTGTGTTTCATGGAACGCTACTGGATTATGAAGATTTAACTGAAGTGTTCACTCAGGCATTTGAGCGTGGTGAGCTTACCGCAAAACTTGACAGAATACCCGCAAAGGAAACTTCTGACAAAGAAGCATTGATTGATGAAGTGTTTCAGGAAATCCAGGCTGGTCCGTTTGAAGAATTGCGGGATGAGGAAATTAGAAATGCTTTTATGCAAGCAAAAAGCAGCGATTTTGAGGTCTGTGTGGTCGCAACAATGAGTGCTGGTAAGTCTACCCTAATCAATTCCATGCTGGGTACCAAGCTCATGCCGTCAAAGCAGGAAGCTTGTACTGCAATTATTACCCGTATCAAAGATATAGATGGAAGTGGCAAATGGAAAGCAAAGGTATACAGCAAAGACGAGAACCTAATTGAAACCTACGAAGACATTTCCTATCCTACTATGGAACGTCTCAATGGGGACGAGAATGTGTCTGTTATTAAAATTGAAGGTGATATTCCTTTTGTTTCATCTGAGGAAATATCTCTTGTTCTGATCGATACTCCCGGTCCAAATAACTCAAGAGATCCTGAACACAAAAAAGTTCAGAGTGAGTTTTTAAGTAAATCCTCCAAATCGCTAGTTTTATATATCATGGAAGGAACTTTCGGTTCTGACGATGATAACGCACTACTTCAGCGTGTTGCTGACAGTATGAAGGTCGGCGGCAAACAGAGTAAGGACCGTTTTATTTTCGTTGTAAATAAAATGGATGACCGCAGAAAAGAGGACGGAGATACCGCGCAAACATTGGATAAAATTCGTACATATCTCAAAGGACACGGCATTACAAATCCTAATCTGTTTCCTGCAGCAGCACTCCCGGCTTTGAATATCCGTTTGATGAAAAATGGAGAAGAAATTGACGAAGACACTCTGGATGAAACAGAGATGAAGGTGCGTAAACTAAACAGAAATAAGAACATGTATTTTGAAGACTATGCTTCTCTCCCAACAAGTATTCAGAGAGATATAAAGAAGAAACTGACCGATGCTGAATCAGTGAAAGATTCGGATACAGAGGCTTTGATTCATACTGGCATAGTTTCCATTGAGGCAGCAATTCGCCAGTATGTTCAGAAGTATGCAAAAACCGCAAAAATCAAGAATATTGTTGACACATTTATGCACAAAT
>CALWSS010000025.1 GCA_944384255.1 uncultured Clostridia bacterium | reverse complement strand
TTGCTTACAACAGAAAGAATGAGCCTGTAACATGCGGTCAGCTTAATGCTCAGGGTGCTATGGCTGCTCTTCTTAAAGATGCTCTTAAACCAAACCTTGTTCAGACACTTGAAGGAACACCTACATTCGTTCACGGCGGTCCTTTCGCTAACATCGCTCACGGCTGCAACAGCGTTATAGCTACAAAGATGGCTTCAAAAATCGCTGATTATGTAGTTACAGAGGCTGGTTTCGGTGCTGACCTTGGTGCAGAGAAATTCATCGACATCAAGTGCCGTCTTTCAGGTCTTAAACCAAAGGCAGTTGTACTTGTTGCTACAGTAAGAGCTCTTAAATATAACGGCGGTGTTCCAAAGGCTGACCTTAACAACGAAAACCTTGAGGCTCTTGAAAAAGGTATCCCTAACCTTCTTAAACATGTTGAAAACGTTACAAAGGTTTATGGTCTTCCTTGCGTAGTTGCTATTAATGCATTCCCAACAGATACACAGGCTGAGCTTGCTCTTGTTGAGAAGAAATGCAACGAGCTTGGCGTTAACGTAGCTCTTTCAGAAGTATGGGCTAAAGGCGGCGAAGGCGGCGAGACTCTTGCTAAAGAAGTTCTTAAACTTATTGAAAAGAATGCAGAGCATACATACGTTTATGACCTTAATCTTCCAATCAAAGAAAAAATCGAAGCTATCTGCAAGAAAGTATATGGTGCTGACGGCGTAGAGTTTACACCAAATGCTAACAAGATTGTAGCTGATTTTGAAAAACTCGGCTTCGGCAACATGCCAATCTGTATGGCAAAGAACCAGTACTCACTTACAGATGATCAGACAAAACTTGGCAGACCTACAGGATTCAAGATCACAATCAGAGACCTTACAGTATCTGCAGGTGCAGGCTTTATAGTAGCTTTAACAGGTACAATCATGAAGATGCCTGGCCTTCCTAAAGTTCCTGCTGCTGAAAAGATTGACGTTGATGTTGACGGCAAGATTTCAGGATTATTCTAATTAACTATACACTGTTCTTTTACAGTTAAATCAGGCAGCGAAGCGGGGAAGCCCTGCTTCGCTGTGTTTATGAACGGATAAAAACGACTAATTTTCAGAGGTGTTAAAATGGGACAGATTATAAAAGGCAAGCCAGTAGCAGACGCTATTACAGCAGAGCTTGTTAAAGACGTAGAGGCTTTAAAGGCAAAAGGCATTGAGCCAAAGCTTAAAATAGTTAGAGTAGGTGCAAGAGAAGACGACCTTTCTTACGAAAGAGGCGCTCTTAACAGAATGGAAAAATGCGGTATTAAGGCAGAAGTTCTTGAGCTTCCTGTTGATATTTGCCAGGCAGACTTTGTAAAAGAATTAAAAGCCGTAAACGATGATCCATCTGTACACGGCATACTTCTTTTCAGACCGCTTCCAAAACAGCTTGATATGGAAGAAATTAAATTTATTGTTGACCCTGTAAAGGATATTGACTGCATGAATCCGCTTAATGCAGAAAAGATATTTGAAGGCGACAAAACAGGCTATCCGCCATGTACAAGCCAGGCATGTATTGAAATACTTGACCATTACGGCATTGACATGAAGGGCAAAAGAGCCGCTGTAGTAGGCAGAAGCATGGTTGTAGGCAAACCTCTTGCTATGCTCCTTCTTGATAAAAACGCAACTGTTACTATTTGCCACAGCCGTACACAGGACCTTCCTGGTGTATGCCGTCAGGCAGAGGTTGTAATTGCCGCAGTAGGCAGAGCTGAAATGGTAACAGGCGACTTTATATCAGACGGCGCTGTTGTAATTGACGTAGGCATTAACGTAAATGCAGAAGGCAAGCTTTGCGGTGACGTTAAGTTTGACGACTGTGTAGACAAAGCTTCTATGATTACACCTGTACCGGCAGGCGTTGGTTCTGTTACAACATCTGTTTTGGCTAAACATGTAGTAAAGGCATGCAAACAGATTAATAATATACAGTAATTAAATAACATTTACTTATATTATTTTAAAATGTATAATGTTTTCCGTGAGCTTATAGGCAGGATTGCTTTTGTCACGGAATGTGCTTTTAGGGCGTATGCGAAAGCATGCGCCGATGGTTTACGTAAGTTTAATTTACTATGGTGGAGGACATATTGTATATTTTGTAAAATACAAAATTGAATATCACTTTCTCTTGAGGAGGGGAGTGTTCCGGTAGTTCAAAGTCCGGCCTTCTCGTCTTTAGACCTTAGGGCATGCCAAGAATCTGAGTGACTTGAACTGAGCTGTTGACGGACAAACGGCGAAAGTGGTTGCAGTGAGGGTGTTTGTAAGGTCCATTAAATAGTATATTGCGTTTGCCGTTAGGCATTTGTTGTTAAGTTGGCGAAAAACAATTAAGACAAATTAGGAGGCAATATAAAATGGGTAATTTTTTGGCTGATATAAGAGAATCGGCAGGTCAGATTAAACAGGTTAAAAGTCTTACAGGCGGTGCTATGCTTACGGCACTTAACCTTATTTTAAACAGTATGCGAATAATTGTAAGCTCCATGCTTGAGATTTCATTTGCATTTTTGGCAATAGCGTCAGCAGGTCTTCTTTATGGCCCTGTAATGGCGGGAATTATAGCCGTAATAGCTGACACAATAGGATTTTTCCTTAGTCCAAACGGCGGATTTTTCCCTGGCTTTACTCTCAGTGCATTTCTTCAGGGATTTTTGTTCGGAGTTTTCTTCTATAAAAAGAAAGTTACTGTTAAAAGAGTAATAGTGGCGTCATTATGCAACATGATACTGTTTAACTTTATCCTCACACCACTTTGGCTTAACATAATGTACGGCTCAGCCCTTATGTCATCAGTAAGAGCAATAAAAGCTGTTTTGTGCTTCCCTATAGACACAGCGCTTTTATTTCTTGTTTTAAAAACTGTTGAAACAGTTAAATTAAAGGGCAGAGTATTTTAAACTGTATATAACTGTATTTAAAAGGAGTATCCCAATATGAAACTCAGTAAAATAACATGTGAAGAATTTGCTGCAAAGCTTGCATCAAAAGAGCCTGTTCCTGGCGGCGGCGGTGTAGCTGCCCTTGTAGGCGCTTTAGGCGCTGCTTTAGGCTCAATGGTAGGTAACTATTCCATAGGTAAGAAAAAATTCATTGGAATGGAAGCTAAACATCAGGAAATTATAGATAAAAGCTGCGACCTTATGACAAAGCTTCTTGCTCTTATTGATGAGGATGCAGAAAACTTTGAGCCGCTTTCAAAGGCTTACGGTATGCCTAAAGACACACCGGAGCAGGCTGCCGAAAAAGAAAAAGTTCTCCAGAGCTGCCTTAAAGTAGCTGCCGGCGGACCTATTAAAATGGTAGAGTATATTTATGAAGCAATTAAGCTTCAGGAAGAGCTTGTTGATATTTCAACTAAAATTATAATAAGCGATGTAGGCTGTGGTGTGCAGTTCCTTAAAGCCGCTTTATACAGCGCTAACCTTAACGTAACAGTAAACCTTAACTCAATTAACGATGAGGCTTATGTTAAAGAAGTTAGCGAAAGAATGAAAAAGCTTGTAACTGAAGGCTCAGCAGTATGTGATAAAGTATATGCTAAAGTAACAGAAGTTTTAGGCTGATATAAACTAAAAATATAAAAAACTAAAAAACTAAAACAAATAAACATAAATTAAAGCATATAAAAACAGGGCAGGGAATTTTATATTTCCATGTCCTGTTTTTTGTTTAAATATTTAA
>CALWSS010000024.1 GCA_944384255.1 uncultured Clostridia bacterium | reverse complement strand
CATTATTGACACTGTAAGTTATATATGTTAAAATCTCCCATGTAAATGATTTTCCGCACGAAGCGGGTATAATATAACACTGAATTTTAAAGGCCACGAAGGCAAATATAGTCTGTACGACTGTGTTTTGTTTTCGTGGATTTTTTTGTTTTAAGGAGGGTGTGTTTTAATATGAACAACGTAGATAATTACTGGGAAGAACGTGCAGAAAGCTACAGTGAGCAGAATAAAAGCCAGCTTGACAGAAAAGAAAAATGGAAAAACGTATTAAATAAATACATGCCTGAAGGTAAAGATGCCAAAATTCTTGATATAGGCACAGGCCCGGGATTTCTTGCTATATTAATGGCAAAAGAGGGTTATAATGTAAGTGCTGTTGACAGAAGCGGCCAAATGATTTATCATGCTGTAAAAAACGCACATGATGAAAACGTAAATGTTGACTTTAAAGTAGTAGGCGATGATTTGCCTTTTGAAGACGGCAGTTTTGATATGATACTTTCAAGAGATGTTGTTTGGATGCAGAAAGAGCCGGAAAAAACTCTTGAATCATGGTACAGACTTCTTAAAAAAGGCGGAACAATGGTTTATTTTGATGCCGACTGGTACGGTTATTTAAGAGATGACGAATCTTTAAAAGGCTTTAAAGAACACAGAAAAACTGTAGAGAAAAACAACGGTTTTGTTTATACAAAGGCCAATGAAATGGAACAAATGGCTCAGGGTTTTCCTCTTACTTATCATCCAAGACCACAGTGGGACGTTGATTTTTGGAACAGCCAGAAAACAGACGGCGTTTTATGTGAAACTAAATTAAACAGCAGTATTTATTCCAAATTAGAGCAGCTGCAGTATGAGAAGAATCAGGAATTTTTAATCTGTGTAAAAAAATAAATAAGTAATAAACAAGTAATAGACAATAAGGCGATAAAATGAAACATTTAGGCACTGTATGCAAAAAAATAGCCATAAGCGCTGTTCAAACATTATTTATATTAATAGGCATAACTTTAATTACATTTTTTATACTGCATATTTCACCTGTTAACCCGGCGGAGATTTATTTAATGGGAAACGGTGGAAATGTGGGCCAGATTTCTCAGGAAGCCATTGAGGAACAGGAAAAGAAAATGGGCCTTGATAAACCTTTTATTATACAGTATGCAAATTGGCTTAATAACGTTGCTCATGGTGATTTAGGCACTTCAATGACTACATCAAAACCGGTAAAAGACGAAATTATAAATCATGCAGGGCCAACAGTTGCTTTAACATGTGTTTCGCTTATAATAACGGTTTTAATTTCTATACCCCTTGGAATTTACTGTGCAGTAAATAAAGACAGGGCTTTGGATAATTTTGCCCGGATATTTTCGTTTTTGGGCATATCAATGCCGTCGTTTTTTATTTCACTTCTGTTGCTGTGGCTTTTTGCCCTTAAGTTTCAAGTGCTGCCGGTTATTGCCCAAAGAAGCCCCAAAGGCATGATACTTCCGGCAGCGGTGCTTGTTATACAGTGCTCTTCCAAATATATTCGTCAGGTAAGAGCCGTTATATTGGAGGAACTTAATAAGGAATATGTAATGGGTGCAGTAGCAAGAGGTATAAGTGAGCGTGATATTTTATTTAAGCATGTTCTTAAAAATGCAGCAGTACCTATATTAACATGGTGTGGAACATATTTCGGCATTATGCTGGGCGGAGCTACAGTTATAGAAACTATTTTTTCTTGGGACGGCATGGGCAAGCTTGCAGTAGAGTCTGTAATGCGTCTTGATTATTACATGATACAGGGCTTTGTACTGTGGACGGCAGTTATATTTTTAATTGTTAATTTTGCAGTAGATGTTGCCGGTGATATTATAGACCCAAGGCTCAAAAGGGGGCGTGTGTAATGGAACGTAAAAAATACCCCGTTTCTTTTTGGGTTTTGGCAGTTTTAATTATACTTTTAATAGCAGCTGCTGTTTTTGCACCGGTTTTAGCGCCTAATGACCCTAATAAATCAAGCCTTATGGATGCTTTAAAAGGCCCTTGTCAGCAGTTTCCTCTGGGTACAGACCCGTTAGGCAGGTGCCTTCTTTCAAGAATGCTCTATGGCGGAAGGGTGTCTATATTCAGCAGTTTAATTATTACGGCAGCGGTATTTGTTTTAGGCACTTTAATAGGTGTTTTTTCCGGGTATGCAGGGGGAATTGCAGATACTATTTTAACTAAAATTATATCAATTACTCAGGCATTTCCCAAAATAATACTGGCTATAGCCATAGCCGGAGTTCTGGGAATAGGCATTAAAAACACAATAATAGCTCTTTGCATAGTGGAGTGGGCTGAATATGCCAGAATGGCCCGAAGCCTTACCAGAAGTGTTAAAGAACGTACATTTATTAAAGCGGCTAAAATATGCGGCTACAGTGAATTTAAAATAATGTTAAAACATATACTGCCAAACATTATACCGCCTTTAATTGTTAATGCATCTTTAGGCATAGCGTCAATGATAATGGAAGTGGCGGCTCTTTCATACTTAGGTGTAGGCGTTCAGTCGCCTATGGCAGAATGGGGCGCCATGATGAATACAGGCAAAGATTATATTCAAACCAATATTTCCCTTGTATTGGTGCCGGGAGCAGCTATATTTATAACAGCTGTTATATTTAATCTTTTCGGTGAAAAAATAAGGGATGTTTTAGAGACAAGAAATTAGCTTAATTTTTTAAGGAGTATTTATGAAAATAAAATTATTTAAAATAACAGCTTTTGTTTTAAGCACTGTTATGCTTTTTACAGCCTGCGGTTCATCCGGCAGCAGCAGTCAAAACGCTCAAAGCACACAAAGTGCAGAAACTGAAACAGAAGAAAGTTCAAACACAAGAGAAACAGCCGTTTTTGCCGATACCCAAGGTCCGTCAAGCCTTGACCCGGCAGAAAGCTGGAACAGCTGGTATACATCAAGATACGGCATAACAGAAACACTGTATAAACTTGATGACAGCCTTGTTCCACAGCCGTTTTTGGCTCTTTCATGTGAAATGACAGATAATAATACTTGGGTAATAACATTAAGAGATGATGTAACATTCCAAAACGGTGAAAAAATGACGGCAGAGAGCGTTAAAGCCTGCTGGGAGAGAACACTCAGTAAAAATCCAAGGTTAGGGGAGCTTTTATTTATAAGCCAGATAGAGGCTTCAGGCCAAAGCCTTACAGTAAAAACAACAGAGCCTGTTCCGGCATTTATAAACGGTCTTTCAGAGCCGCTTTCGGCTGTATATTATGTTACAGATGACGAGTCTCTATCCCAGACTCCAATAGGCACAGGGCCTTTTAAAGCAATAAGCTATGAAGTAAACAAACAAGCACAAGTTGAAAGATATGATAACTACTGGGGAGGCACTCCAAAGCTTAAATCAGCAGTTTTTAATATAATTTCTGATACAAACGCTCTTGTAATGGCTCAGCAGACAGGTGAAAGCGACCTTTCTGTAAGCATACCGGGCACAAGCCTTGAGCTTTTTAACGATGCATCAAAGTACAATGTAGACGGTGTAGCAGGCTCAAGAGGCCAAGTTATATTTATGAATTATAATAACGAGTTTATACAGGACATAAATATAAGAAAAGCTATAAGCATGTGCATAAACAAACAGGGTTATGCCGAAATTCTCAATAAAGGCGCTTCGGTTACTACTAACGGATTGTATCCTGATTTTATGGAATTTGGTGCCAAAGAGGATTTAACAGGTGGATATGACGTTGAAGGTGCTAAAAAGATTTTAGCCGATGCAGGATATACAGACACCAACGGCGACGGAATAGTTGAAAAAAACGGAAAACCGGTATCCCTTAGAATTGTTACTTACAGCACAAAAGCCGAGCTTTCAATGTTCTGTGAAGAAATGGCTTCAAGTTTAAAAGAAGTTGGCATTGACCTTAAAGTTGAGGTTTACGAGTCTGTAACAGAGCAGGAAAAGACAGGGGATTTTGATTTGCTTATGGTAAGCTTTACAATGTGCCCTACAGGCGACCCGCTGTATTTTGCCAATATTGCATTTAAAACAAACGGCAGCAGCAATTACGGACATTACTCAAATGCAGAAGCTGACAGCATTATAAACCAAATGACACAGGAATTTGATGCTCAGAAAAGAACGGAACTGGCTGAAGAAGTGCAGAAAATAGTATGTGAAGATGTAGGCTATATTGTTGTGGGCCATTCAAAATATGTGTATGTAATGAGCTCTAATGTAAAGGGCCTTAAAACAAATCCATCGGAGTATTATCTTTTGGATGCCCAAACTTATATTCAATAACAGGTGGTAATATGCTGGATATAAATAATTTAAGCGTATATTACGGCAAAACACGTGTTGTACGTAATTTAAGCTTAAAAGTAAATGACGGCGAAATAGTATGCATAGTAGGAGAGAGCGGCTGTGGTAAAAGCACCGCTCTTAAATCTGTTTTAATGCTGGATAAAAATGCGTCTGTTAAAAGCGGTAGTATTATATTTAACGGAAAAGATATTACAAAACTGAACTCAGCTCAAGTACGGCAAATACGTGGTTTGGAAATAGCCATGATATTCCAAAACGCTTTTCTTTCAATGGACCCCACAAAAACAATAGGCCATTTGTTTTATGAAACAGTTAAGGCACATAATAAAAAGGCCAAAAAAGAGGAGTGTCTAAAAAAAGCCGAGGATATTATGAAAAAACTGCGTCTTTGGGAAACGGAGCGTATTTTTACATCATATCCCTTTGAGCTTTCAGGCGGTATGTGCCAAAGAACGGCTATAGCGGCGGCCATGATGAATACACCACAGCTAATACTGGCCGATGAGCCTACCAGTGCCCTTGATGTAACGGCACAGGCACAGGTTATACGCCTTTTAAAACAGGTTAAGGAAAACTATAATACATCAATGCTTATTGTAACTCATAACATGGGTGTTGTGGCTAATTTAGCGGATAAAGCAGCCGTTATGTATGGCGGAAGCATTATGGAATTTGGCAGTACAGATGATATAATAAATAATCCGGCTCATCCATATACAAAAGCACTTATAAAGGCCGTGCCGGAAATGAACGGAAAAATACCGGAAGCCATAGAAGGCCTTCCGCCGGAATTTAACGATGATATTTCAGGCTGTCCTTTTGCTCCAAGGTGCAGTATGGCAAAAGATATATGTTATAAAAAGTTTCCAGAAAAAATTGTTCTTTCAGAAAATCATACTGTATACTGTAACTGCTGTTCTTTATAGCTTAAAAGTAAAGAAGTTAAATAAATTGCATAAGTTAGTGATAAAGTTAGAAAAAAGTTAGAAAAGGTTAGGGAAAAGTTGCAAAAGAAAAGGGAATACTGTTATGTGTCTGCTTAAAGTTACCGGACTTACTAAAACGTATAAAAACAAAAAAGACATTGTTTATGCCCTTAAAGGCATAGATTTTACCATAGACCAAGGCCAGTGTTTGGGCCTTGTAGGTGAAAGCGGCTGTGGCAAAAGCACTACAGCCGAAATTATAGCAAGGCTTACAAAAGAGGACTCCGGCACAATAGAGTTTAACGGCAAAGTAATAACAGGCCAAAAACGTCTTAAATGCATTGGAAAAGACTTGCAGATGGTGTTTCAGAACCCCAAAGATTCTTTTGACCCAAAATACAGCCTTTTGGACTCTGTTATGATGGGTGCCGACTCATATAATTTATATTCCAAAACGGAGCTGAGGCAAAGAGCTCAGGAGCTTATTAAATACGTAGGCTTAAAAGAGTCATATATGAATAAAGGCATAGACTCATTAAGCGGTGGAGAATGCCAGAAAGCATCTATAGCAAGAGCTGTTATATGCTCTCCTAAGCTTATAATATTTGATGAGGCCACCAGTGCCCTTGATGTTTCTGTTCAGGCCCAGATAATAGGCCTTATGATTAAGCTTAAAGAGGAAAAAGGCGTTTCGTTCCTTTTTATTACCCATGACTTGGCCTTAACGTCTTCTGTGTGTGACAATATAGCTGTTATGTATTCAGGAAGGATAATAGAATACGGACCATGCCGTAAAGTTTTAAAAAATCCCGTTCATCCGTACACAAAACAGCTTATATCCTCTGTTTTGCCTATGAAGGGAAAAGGTGAAATTCCAGAATTTAACGCATTGCGAAAAGACCAATCAACAAATTGCGATTATTACGCTTTTTGTCCAAAGGCTGATAAAAAGTGCATTGAGGGCCCTTTGCAAATGGTTCAAATTAAAGAAAGACAGGTTTTGTGCTGTCATGCCAATGATTAATGGCTGTATGTGGTAAAATATTTTTTACTGTGTTAAAATGTGGGCCATAATTAAATTTTATACAGAAAAACCATAATGTTAAAGGCTAAACTAAATGTTGTAAAATATTAAGGGGAATATTGACATATATAGTTGTTAGTAATATAATATAACTTAGTGACAGATATATACTCAATTTCATGCCTTTAACAGCCTTATGAAAAGTATTTTATCAAATTAATAAAAGATATAATTTTTGTAAGGCACATATCCTCTCTTAACTGCATGGGCTTGTAGCTTAAGAGGGAAAGCGTTGCAGTTAATACTGCAAAGACAAAGGGTTCAAACCCCGTCAGGCCATTAATTTTCAATCTGTTTAAAACACGGGCGTGCCGTAAGGCGCGCTTTTGTTTTTTATATTCATATATTTTGCTAATAAGGTTTTTTTTATAAAGTATATGTTTTTTTGAATTGTCTGATTTTTTTAGTTGTTATATGTTATTTTAACTAATTAAAAAGGAGTGTTTGGTATGAAAAAAATTCTCATTGCAATTTTAATTTCGTTATGTATTCCCTCATCAGTATTTGCCCAAAATATAGCACACTCTAATTTAGACGGCATAACCATTACCCCTGTAAATGATACCAGCGAAGGTGTTGAAACTAAAATTACCTATAAAGACGGATATATAGAAAATATAGGCCCTGATTATGTGGCACTTTTTGTTAACGGCAGTCTTATTAAAGATTCAAATGTTATAATTGAGGAAAACAGGGCTTTAGTGCCTGTTAGGACTGTAACCGAGAATTTAGGCTGTGAAGTTAAATGGAAAGAAGAAACCAACGAGGTTGAAATATACAATAACGAAACTATTGTAAATTTAAAATTAGGCAGTAAAATAGCTGCTGTTAATAATGAAAAAGCAGAAATGGATGTTGCACCTAAAATTTATAATAACTTTACTTATGTACCAGTCAGGTTTTTAGCAGACAGTTTAAAATTCAAAGTTGATTATTGTGACGGCAAGAATTTAAAAATTACCCACATTGTGCCAAGACTTCCCCAGGTAATTATAAGCAATTATGATTCTTATGAAGCCATATCAAAGGCTGAAGCTGTTGAAACAGTTAAAAAACAGCTTATAGAGGCTTATAATTTAACATACGGAGAGTATGTACCTTGGAATGAAAACGAAACTTATAAAAATAACGGCGACGATATAAGAAAGGCTATTTATAATCTTACTGTTACAGAAGAAAACGACAGGTTTTACACTATTCCTGTGGTATTTGATTTTTGGGTAGATAAATATACAGGTGAGGTATATGTTTTTTATAATGGCATGACCATGGCTATATATAAATTTGACCCCGAAAGCAAAGGAGCTTTAACTTTTGCCGGTTAAAATTTTAAATTAGAATAGCATAACAAATATTTATAAACTTATTTGCAAACTTATTTACAAACTGAAATTCCGGAGCAATTTTGCCGGAATTTTTTTATAGGCAGAAATTAAATAAACGTTGATATAAACAATATTACAAAAACAAGGATAAGACTAAAATGTCTTATCCCTGTTTTTGGATTGGTTTAATGGTTAGTGGTGTGGTATTTAATGGTTTTATATTGTATAAAATTTAAAGGGTATTTGAATATCTGTGCAATTAAATTTGTGTAACTAAGTTGCCGTCACTGTCGAATTCCAGCTCAAAAGGTTCGCCTACTATAGTAAGCTGCTGCCTTGTTTTAGCTTCCGGTATAAGTGCTTCGGAAATAAGCATATCTTCAATTTCAAGAGAATTTTTAAGTATTATAATTCTTGGATTATTAACATCCATGTTAAGACATATAGCCATTGATGTTTGGATACATTCCTTCTCGTTTTCTGCTATAAGCGGAATTTTATAAACGGAGCTGTCGTGGTCCGTTACGGCATTAGGATATGTATCGTCAAATGAAATCTGGTGGAAGAATTTCATTGTACCTACATCGGCCCTGCCCATGCCTGTGGCGTTGCCGTGGGATTCTTCGCTTAACTCGAAAATACCCATTCTTTCGGATTTAATGCCTATAGGCAGTCTTGAACGGCCTACTACGTTAGGGTCCATACCGCCGCCGCTGTAGTTTTTGCCTATTTTTTCAAGTATAAGTACATCGCAGGCGTCCAAGAAAATCTTGCCCATAGCAGCTTTGGCCTCGTTAAGGAGCTCAGGCTCTTTTTCCGGTATTTCTTCCGGCTGAAGGAAAGCTATTTTATAAGTCTTATCAAAAGCATTTTCCATTAGGCCTACGCCTAAAATAATATTTGCTTTTCGTATAATTTCGCTGCCTATGGCAAATAACCTTTCAGGCATTGCATCGTCACCGGCTGAGTGAGCAACATAAGCTCCGGCCTGTTTGCCAAGGCCTACAGTCATCATTTTCATTAAGCCGCTTTCGTATTTGCCTTTAAAGCCTGTATGGGCTTTAATACGGTTAAGAACTATAATGCCGTCTGCTTCATAAGCATTTTTGTCTATCTGTACGTCTACGTCTATTTCGTCGGCATGGCCTATTTTTACTGTCTCCATAGAAGAAATAATAGGGCAGCCCATTGTTTCTTCTGTAATTCCATAACTGGTTAAAATTCCCCTTTGGCCTTCGGCTGTAGCGCCGCCGTGGCTGCCCATGGCCGGTATTATAAACGGTTCGGCACCGAGAGCTTTTACCTGCTTAACTATTTCCTTTGTAATAAGGGCTATGTTTGAAACTCCACGGCTTCCGCTTGTTATGCATATTCTCTGACCCGGTTTAATTTTGTCTTTTATTTCAGGCTTAGAGAAGTTTTCTGCAATTAAAGATATAATGTCTTGTTCTGAAAGTTCGTTATGTGGAAAATACTGTTTAACACGTACAAAACGAGGTATTTTCATCTGTTCTACTAAATGAGTTATTCCTGACATATATTATTCCTCCCCAAAATACGGATTTATTTTATCCGCGTTTCATCCATCTTTCCATTGCACAGTCTGAAATAGGCTGTTCCGGTATTGAGTTATAGTCTACGGGTACTATTTTTTCGCTGCATGAAAGCTTTGTAAGTTCTGTAACGGTTATCCCCTCCGTTAAGACAATGCTTTCAATTAGGCCTTTTTCGTTTTTGCGAACCTGTTCAGGCTCAATATCATAAACGTCCATTTCTATATTGCTGCCTGTTACGCCTATTACCCTAACAAATGTATGAAGTTTATCCCCAAGTATTTTTTCAAGCTGTTTTGTATTAAGACCTTTAACCTCAAGGCCGGAAATCTTTAATACGGATTTATCGGCATGGGCTATTATATATTCATGCTCCATAAAAACATAACCTTTCTGTGCAGTATTGGATATTTCAGCATACGCTTAAAGCTGTAAGGGCATAAATTTTAGCCGCTTCTACAAGCTCATCAATTTTTACCCATTCATTGGCTTTATGTATGCAGTCAAGAGTTCCTGGTCCGAACATTATGGCAGGGATTCCGTTTTTGTTAAAGAAGAAGTTGTCACCCTGAGCTATAAAACCGCTTAAATCAGCTTCTTTTCCTGTTGCAAGTTTTGAGTTTTCCAAAAGTGCTTTTACAAGCTGATTGTCTTCTGATATATGAACGGCATTTGATGTACGGGCACAAAAATCAACTTCGGCATCGAATGTAGGGTCCTGAGACTTAAGCTCTGCAATCATATCCCTTATGGCACCTATTACTCCGTCGTATGTCTGGCCCGGAACAAGTCTTCCGTCAATTTTGAATACACATTCGTCAGGAACGACGTTAATTCCCATTCCGCCTTCTATTGTGCCTATGTTAAGAGAGCCGTTACCAAGAAGTGGGTCTGGTGTAAAGTCAACGCCTTTTTTGTCTATCATGTATATAAGCTTAGCGGCATTTACAACTGCATTTACCCCAAGATGCGGTTTGCTGCCGTGGGCTGTAACGCCTTTAACTTTTACTTCCATCCATGCACAGCCTTTATATGCTACTACTATTTTCATTTCTGTCTGCTCTGCATTTATGAAAAAGTCAGGAGTTATAATTTTGTTTTCGGCAAGATAGCTCATACCATACGGGCTGCCTATCTCTTCATCAACTGTTGCTACAAACTGCACATTGCCTTTAAGCTTAATATTACATTCTTTAAGAGCTTTTAATGCCATAAAGCAGCAGGCAAGTCCGCCTTTCATGTCTGCGGCACCACGGCCTATAAGGTTTCCGTCTTTTACGGTTGGCACAAAACCGCCCTCAGTTTCCCAAGTGGTTTCGTCAGCTGCTACAACGTCGTAATGGCCGCCCATAGCAAGGGTTTTTCCGCCGCCTGTGCCTGTATATTCTGCCACGAGGTTTGAGCCGCCAGGTGCCTGAGAGTACTTCTTTGCTTCAATGCCGAACTTTGCAAACTCGGAAATAAGAAAATCGGCTTCTTTGTCATACATCTCATTGGAGTTTTCTCTGCCTGATATAGAAGGCACACTTATAATTCCTGAAGCTATTCTCACAAGTTCATCACGATTTTTGTCTATGTATTCAATGATTCTTTCTCTATCTGTCAATGTTTTTCTCCTTTTATTAATTAAACCTATGCTTATATTAATCAATCAGGCTCTTGGTTTTGACAAGAGCCTGAAAGAAGAAAGAGAGTAAAGCGGTTTAAGTTTTATTTAGATTTCAACGTATCTGATTTCACATATATCAGAAACTGCATACTTCTTAGCACCATCCATGCCAGGAATAATCTCGTCAGCATGTGCAATTACTTCTTCACGAGTCATAGGTTTTGAAGGTGCTTCAAGTTTTTCTCTTGTAATTCCAACACTTTCAAGCTCTATCCAAGCTCTGGAAGTGATGTTGTCAAGGTCAATAGGCTTGCCGTAAGCCTTAGCAAGGCAAAGTACGGCAGGGGAGCAGCCTATATGACGACCGGCAATAAGACCAATATCAAAGGCTCGAAGGGTATGTTCTGCTAGAACGCTCTTTGGTGCGGCTATAGCCGGGTAATCCTGTTTTACTGTTTTTGCATATTTTCCGGAGTTATGAGCTGACATTCCGGCACGGTATGAGCCTAAGTTTTTACCGCCAAAAATTCTGCCGTGTCTTTCACTTACAACCATACCTATACCTACTGATACAACAGGGCCGGCTATGCCTATAATAACTTCGCCGCCTGTCATAATTTCGTGAATACCGAAATAAGGTGCAAGAATTTCTGTCATTTCAACCATGTTCATAACCTCTGAACCGCAGTTATTGTTTGCGATACGGCCTGTCATGGTCATGTTCTCGTTGTTAGGTCCTCTGTTGCCTCTGTCTTCTGTGCTTGGGCCTCTATGTAAAGGTCTGCCTTTATATTCGTCCATAAGCCACTGTTTCATGTGAGGCTCTTCTTCTATCATCTGGTCGGAGTATGGAAGAGGGCTTATGTTAAGATAACCATAGTTCTGGTTAATAAGTCCATGGTCAACTGATGCAACACCTACAACAGCGCCTGGAGCCATAATACCGTCACTTGTAACAGTTACGGCATCCATATCAATAATATCAACAGCGGCACAGTCATCTCCAAGAGCTTTGCCTATTGCATAGCATGCTTCAAGGTCTGTTAAACCGCATGCCTTAACGTCTTTTTTGTCAATAAATACCCAGTTTAACGGCACCATATTATCTGCGGCGCCCTGAGGAATAATACGATATTTAAGTTTCACAGCGTTGTCCCCCTTTGTTATTTCTTAATGTTAGCGCGGCGGTCGATAACTTCTTTTACTCCGAAAAGATGAGTTTCAACTGTAGGAGCTGAAAGCATCATGTTTTCAAGTATAACTTTTTTGCATGAGCCGTCTTCTTCAATGCCTTTAATAACAACTGTGTAAAGTGTTTCAGGGTTTTCGGTTGTAAGAACTACTTCAACTTTCTTTATGTCTTTATCCTCTATGATTTCTGTGATTTCGTCCTCAACACGGCCTACTCTTAGGGAAGCAAGTTTTGCTGTCTTAATGTTTTCAAGTCCGCTTACTGAAAAGCCCATATTTGGGTCGTTTTGTTTAGCAGCAGCCTCGATTTTTGTGTAAAAGTCCGGTAATCTTGTATGCATTAATTTCATTAAAAAGACACTCCTTTCAAAAATGCATTATATTATTTATAAGCAGCTGTCTTTATATGCTGCATTATTTCGCTTTAGTAAAACATAATGAATTAATATTCTGCGGCTTTGCCGTTTATACCCCAAAAGGTATAATAGGCTTTTTGTGCGGTTTGATTTTAAAACTTTATATTTATCTGTATTGTAAGAGCGCTTAATGTTTAAGAGGGCAACTGTTTGGATTAATTATGCTTTGTGAGTTATGTCGGAAGTGACAAAATTAATTCAACAAAGTATTTTAAATTTATAAATCAAAGGAAGCCCTGATTATGTATAAACACTGATGTTATAATTTTGTGGTTTTCCGAAAAAAGTATTATTATAATTATTATTACGTAAATAATTATTGTTTAATTAATTTAGTCTGTTATCCAAACAGTTTAAAATACTGCCCTCAATAAATGTACTATTTTAAAGTGCAGCACTTACAATACGCGGCATACAACTACATTTGTTTTTTGTTTGATTAGGCCAAGAAATGCAGGAAATGACCAAATAAAATTGCTAAGCCTGTTCCTATTATGTCGCCGAAAAATCCTAAAAGAATACCAAATGAAATCCAGTTAGGGTTATGAGTTGCCGCAATAAGCGGTGCTGAAGAAGTTCCGCCTATGTTAGCAGTAATTGCGACTTCTGCCGTAAACAAATCAAACTTAAATATTTTTGAGAATAATGTCCACATGGCAAACATAACAATTAACATTATTACACATAAAACAAGGAATCCCGGAGCCTGAGTGCATTGTTTTAAGTCTGAGTACGATGCTGTTACACACATACAAGCATAAAGGAAAACGTTTGCACATTCTGTAGCACCTTTTAATTTTCTTGCAGGTGTTACGCCAAGAATAATACCGAGTATTGATGAAAAAACAACTCTCCAGCCTGTAGCGTTAAGGAATGTAACAGGAGGAAGGTGCGGTATTATGGAATTAATTGCCCATGTGCCGCAAAGAGCAACACCGAAGAGCTTTAAGTAGTCAAGCATTGTGCAGGTATTAATGTCAGGGTCTGTATCTTCGGCTATACGTTTTGCAATTTCATCAAGGCCATCGGTATTAGCCTTCATAAATCTATTCCATTGTTCTTTTTTCTGTATGAGGGCCATTATAACTGTCATAAATATTGTGAATGCAAATGTAACCATCATAACGCTGTAGGCGTAGTCAACGCCTTCAACACCAAATACACCCGCAACAGCCACCATGTTTATTGTTTCACCAATAAATGAGCCTGTTGTAGCGGCAATAATCGCCCAAGCGTTTTCTGGAAGAAAACTTTTGCATATAAGAAAAGCTACTGTGAAACCTATCATAATTGACAAGGACGAAAGAAGGAAAGCCAATATCATTCTTGGTCCAAGCTTTATAACTTTTCTTATGTCGCATGTAAGCATGAACATAATAAGCATCATAGGTAGGAAATTGGCATACATAAAATTCTGAGCATCTACAACGCCTTGAGCTGTTGTATCATATACTCCGAATGTTGCACATGCAGCCATAAAGAGGAATATCCATATAATTGCAGGTAAAATTTCTATTACTTTAGTATGTTCATACTTTTTGCAAATTGAAAAGATTACTGCCATTGAAGCGAATATAAAAGCGTAAAATCCCAAAGATGATGTGATCATTTATTAATCTCCTTGTGAAAAAGAATTAGGATGCCGCTTTTGTATACTGCTTAACACTTCAATTTGTATTTTATGTTATTAATTTTAATATAGTGCAAGCTGAAATAATACAGCAAAACGTCGCTATTATATTGTGCATGTGTACAAACATAAATTTGGCTTGTATTGAGATATTTTATTTATTTAACAAATAATAAGTGATATAATACTTGTTATATGAAAATTTTTTAATATCATTGGAAGAAGGTAGTGTAATTGCCTATTAGTGTTGAACAAATAGTTAATAATCTGCCGCCGTACTACAGGATTCGTCTTGTGGCTGGCAAAAAAGGAATTTATAATACCGATATTAACTGGGTTTCCGTTGTAGAAGACTACGATACAGAAAAATTTAAGAATATAAACCGCATAATTATTACATCGGGAATGAATATCCAAAGCATGGAAGAAATTGTAAATTTTGCCAAAAATCTGCATAAAGTTAAGGTAAGTGCACTTTTTGTAAACATAGGAAAATATATAAAAGAGATACCCAAAGAACTTATAGATTACTGTGATGAGGTTAACATTCCGCTTTATACCATCCCGTGGGATGTGCTTATGAGTGATGTGGCAAAAGATATAATACATGCTTTAATGCGGGAAGAAGC
>CALWSS010000023.1 GCA_944384255.1 uncultured Clostridia bacterium | reverse complement strand
TGATTAATTACATTTAAACTGCTTTCTTTATCAAAAGGCTCCATTGGATAAAGTCCGTCACGGTATCTGGTAAGGCCAATAGGAACAACAGAAAGGCTTCTGGCATGAGGAAAATACCCTGACATATCTTTAATTGTTTTGTCAAGAACATGGCCGTCATTTATGTTCCTGCAAAGGACAACCTGTAAATTCATTTCTATATGTGCCGCTGCCAGTTTATCCATATAATCAAGCAATTTATCGGCAAAGCGGTTATTGAGCATTTTTTTTCTAAGCTCCATATCTGTTGTATGGACTGAAATATTAATAGGCGAAAGATGATAGTATATTATTCTGTCAAGGTCTTTTTCTTTCATGTTTGTAAGTGTTACATAATTTCCCTGCAAAAATGAAAGCCTTGAGTCGTCATCTTTAAAATACAAAGTTTCCCTCATACCTTTAGGAAGCTGGTCTATAAAGCAGAATATACATTTGTTGCTGCAGCTTTTGGCGTTATCCATAAGGCCGGACTCAAAAACTATGCCCAAATCTTCATAGTATTCTTTTTCTACCTCAGCAACACATTCTCCGCCCTGCTTTGTTTTAATTGTAAGCTCTATATACTCATCATTTATCAGATACCTGTAGTCAAAAACATCAAGCACAGGCTTACCGTTAATTGCTACAAGTATATCCCCCGGCTCAATGCCAAGCTCCTCGGCAATACTTCCTTTTTCAACTTTTATAATTACATTTTCACTGTTTTCCAATGTTAAAACTCCTTAAGTGACATAAAAGCCGCCATGCTTCCGCGTTTATCTCCCATTCTTCTGTGTGAGAAGAACAAATCATCACAGCACATAGTGCATTTGTCAGTAACTTCTATATTTTTTTCACTTACACCGCTTTCCATTATAAGACGCTTGTTTATATGCCACAAATCAGCTTTATAATGGTTTTCTCTTTCAGGGTCAGGTGAAATATATTCCATGGCAAAATCCATATTTTTATTAAATTCATCAACAACAACCTGGTCTACCTGAAAACAGCACTTTCCTATAGAAGGCCCAATTCCGGCTAAAATATTTTCGCTTTTACAGCCGTAAAGTGATTTCATTTTATTAACTGTAACCTGAGCCATTTTAAGTGCAGTACCCCTCCAGCCTGAATGTGAAAGAGCTATAACTTTTTTAACCGGATCAACAAAAAACAGCGGTACACAGTCAGCATGAAATGTACAGAGCACAATACCAGGCTTATCAGTTATATATCCGTCATAACCGCTTAAGCTTTTTAGACAGTGGCTGTAATCAGCCTGCAAAATCTCGGTTTTGTGTATCTGGTGACCGGATACTATTTTATTTGCATCAAAGCCTACTGCCTCAGAAAGCCTTCTCATATTCTCGTCAACATAGTTTTTGTCATCGCCTCTTGTGTAGCTTACATTAAGGCTTTCAAAAACTCCTTTGCTTACTCCGCCTTTTCTTGTAGTAAAGCAATGATTTACCAGTCCTGTTGACTCTATATTTTCAAATATGCAAAATTCTACACCATTTACATTTTTTATTTTCATATTTTTACTCCCAAAAAGCGTTTTTAATATGCCGTATCATAACAGTATCAAGAGCTAAAATTTCTATTACATCAAATCTGAAAGAATTATCTGATAAATTATTCTGCTGTATATACATTAAAGCCGTATTTATAATCTTTTTTTGTTTTTTAATATCAACGGCTTCACATGGCATACCCTTTTCAGTGCTCGTCCTAAGCTTTACTTCAACAAAAATTATTATGCCGTCTTTTTCGGCTATTATATCAATCTCACCGTTTCGGTAACGGAAATTTCTTTTTAGAATTACATATCCGTTTTTTTCAAGCTCTTTGCATGCCAAATCCTCGCCGTAAGTGCCTTTTAATTTGTTCAGTTCTTTCATTTATAAGCCTCAAACAAAATTCTTAATAAAAGTCTTTCTATGTATAGGGCATGGTCCGAATTTTTTAATTGCTTCAATATGGCTTTGTGAGCCATAGCCTTTATTCTGCTCAAAACCATACTCCGGGTATATTTTGGCATACTCGTCCATCATTCTGTCACGGTAAACTTTTGCTATAATACTTGCAGCACCTATTGAAATGCTTTTTGCATCGCCTTTAATAATTCCCTGCTGTTTTATATCAATGCCGGGTATTGTAACAGCATCAGCCAGTACAAAATCCGGTTTTATACTTAAAGAGCTTAAAGCCTGACGCATAGCCTTATAAGTTGCCTGCAAAATATTAATACTGTCTATTTCTTCTGAAGATACAACTCCAAAGGCATAAGCAACCGCTCTGTTTAATATTATATCATAAAGGCTTTCTCTTTTTGCGGCACTAAGTTTTTTGCTATCGTTTATGCCTTCTATTAAATCATTTTCTTTTAATATAACTGCTGCAGTAACTACCGGTCCGGCTAAAGGTCCTCTGCCTACTTCGTCTATGCCGGCAATTAATTTGTAACCGTTTTGACGGCATTGGTTTTCATAATAAGAAATATTTTTTAGCCTTTCCAGCTCTTGTAAATAAGCATTATATTTTTTATTTGCAGAATTAATAATGTTCAAAACACCTTTTCGGTCGTCATTCTTTAAAGACTCAATAAAATCCGGCAAGTCCTTTATTTCTGTTTTTGAATAAATATTTTTAATTTCGGATATGCTCTCTGCCAAAAAATCACCTCTATGTCTTTAATTAGTATACACAATTAAAAAAGCATTGTCTATATTTATTATTTATTGATATTTTAATTAATAATTTATAGCGCAATACAACAAAAAACGTCTTTAAAACACCAAAACAGGCATTATAAAGACGTTTATATAATTATTCAGTTATACTTCCATAATTATAGGCAG
Organism: uncultured Clostridia bacterium; assembly: GCA_944384255.1. Classification (GTDB taxonomy): domain Bacteria; phylum Bacillota; class Clostridia; order Lachnospirales; family Anaerotignaceae; genus Neoanaerotignum_A. The sequence goes on along the minus strand of CALWSS010000023.1, from coordinate 4,121 downwards.
TATCATAGGACTTCTCTTTGTTTCCTGCCATACATAATCTTTTAAAGCGTCTTTAATTACATTTTTAATATAAGACCAGCCTGATGAGTTTCTGTAGTCACAGTCATAAAGAGCATCTGAAACAGCTTTCTTAGCACCTTCCATTAAGTCTTCAGACTCCCTTACATATACAAAACCTCTTGAAATAATATCAGGCCCTGCAAGTATATCCCCTGATTCCTTTTCCATTGTAACAACAACTACCATAAGACCGTCTTCTGATAAATGACGTCTGTCACGAAGTACAATATTTCCTACATCGCCAACACCAAGACCGTCAATAAGCACCTGACCTGAAGGCACAGTGCCGTTTATTTTAGCGTCATTTTTGGATATTTCAAGTACATCGCCTATTCTCATAAGGAAAATATTTTCCTTTGGTATACCCATGCTTATGGCCAGCTCTTTATGGCTTGAAAGATGCATAAACTCACCATGAACCGGCATAAAGTATTTAGGTTTTGTAAGAGCAAGCATAAGCTTAAGTTCTTCCTGACAGGCATGGCCTGAAACGTGTACATCGGCAATACCTTCATAAACCACATCTGCACCACGTTTTAAAAGTTCATTAATAACCTTAGAAATCATCTTTTCATTGCCGGGTATGCTTGATGCACTTATTATAATTTTGTCATCCGGCTTAACAGCAACTTGTTTATGTTCCGATGAAGCAATTCTTGAAAGAGCACTCATTGGCTCTCCCTGAGTGCCTGTTGTAATTATAGCAAGCTCATTGTCGCTGTAATTTTTAATCTCGGATATATCGATTATTGTGTTTTCAGGTATATCCAGATACTCCAGCTCTATTGATGTTTTAACGGCATTAAGCATGCTTCTGCCTATAATAGCCACTTTTCTGTTATACTTAACGGCAGAATCGACTATCTGCTGTATTCTGTGGATATTAGATGAAAATGTGGCTATCATTATTCTGTTATCCGGTGTTTCTTCAAATATTCTGTCAAAAACAAGACCAACGGATTTTTCAGACATTGTAAAGCCTTTTCTTGAGGCATTTGTGCTGTCGCTCATAAGAAGCAGAACGCCTTCTTTTCCAAGCTGAGCAAATCTCTGCAAATCAGCCACTTCACCGCCTATAGGTGTGTAGTCGATTTTAAAATCCCCTGTATGGATTAAAACACCAAGGGGTGTATGAATAGCAAGAGCTACAGCATCTGCAATGGAATGATTTGTATGAATAAACTCTACTTTTAACTGGCCAAGCTTAATAGTTTCGCCCGGAACAACCACATGTCTTATTGATGTGTCAAGTATTCCATGCTCTTTAAGCTTGTTGTCCAAAAGACCTATTGTAAGAAGTGTTCCAAAAACAGGAACATTAAGTTCTTTTAAAATATACGGCAAAGCCCCTATATGGTCCTCGTGTCCGTGAGTAAGCACTATACCGCGTATTTTATCGGCGTTTTTCTGAAGATAAGTAATATCCGGTATTACCATATCTATGCCCAGCATGTCATCTTCAGGGAATGCCAGACCGCAGTCGATTATAATTATATCCTGATTATACTCTATAACAGTCATGTTTTTTCCGATCTCATGAAGTCCACCAAGAGATATAACCTTTAATTTTGGTTTTTTTGATGCCAAAAATAACCCTCCTTTTAGAAATTCGTTTTCCGAACAGTTTATATTTATTTAATATTCTATTTAGCTTTACAGCCTGTAATTACTCTTTACTTTAAAACGGACACAAAAATAAAGGCAGAAGGAAAAGCTTTTTCAGGCGTCCGGCTAATCCCCCCGCGTAATTAACAGCCTTTAAGCAATTTTTAACTTTTTTATTACTTTTTCAAAACTTTTTACTGTTTTTTATTATTCGTCTATCTCAACATCATATTCACTGCCTGATGACTGGAAAAGCTCAGCGATTTTATCAAATTCGTCATCATCTTCTATTATTTCAAATACATCTTCTCCGTCATCTGATTTTACTTTCTTAAAAAGTGCAGCTTCAGACTCGTCATCATCAAGCATTTCAGCTTCAACAGCTAAAATATAAGTGTTGCCTTCATTTTCCAATGTATCTATAATTGCAAACTCAATTTCACTTCCGTCTTCATCTGTAAGAGTTACTGTTTCAAACTCCTCCATTAAATCATCATCGTTTTCTGTCATTTTTTATCCTCCTTATTGCTTATAGAATCAAGGTAGCCTTGCAAAATATATACAGCCGCCATTTTATCAATAACACTTTTGCTTTTTTTAATATCAAAATCTGCTTCATGCAGAAATCTCTGTGCAGCAACAGTGCTTAAACGCTCGTCCCACAAAATAACCGGTATGTTTTTAAATCTGTTTTCCAAACGCTTTTTATATTCAAGTGTTTTTGAACACCTGTCGCCTTCTGAGCCGTCCATGTTTTTAGGATAGCCCAGAACAATTTTTTCAACACCGTACTCATCAATAATCTGTGACAGCCTGCCTAAAGACTGCTTATGCTCCTGTGGATTATTACGCCTTATAATTTCCACTCCCTGAGCAGTCCAGCCGAAAACATCACTTATGGCAACTCCAACGGTTTTGTCGCCGTAATCAAGTCCAAGTATTCTCAAAAAATCACCCTTCAAATATTACGAATTATTTTTAATATAATTGTCAACAAGCTCTTCCAAAAGCTCATCTCTTTCAAGTCTTCTTATAATAACTCTTGCGTTGTTATGGCTTGTAATATATGTAGGGTCTCCAGAAAGTATATAACCAACTATCTGATTAACAGGGTTATATCCTTTTTCTGCCAGGGCAGTGTATACAGAAACAAGTATTTTCCTTGCCTCCGAGTCATTTTCTTTTTCAACAGCACTGAATTTCATTGTTTCGTTCATGTTTTTATCCATATTCGTCACTCTCCCTGATATAAAATAATGATAATATAATTTTAATATTAATGCAAATACTATTTAACTCTAACTTTTTCCTTCATTCGACAATAAATTAAGTTTAAATACAAATTTCACCTATAGCCATTTTATTATCGTCGCTTATAATTTTAACAGGCAATATCATATTTCTAATGTTATTTTTACTTTCGGCTTTAACATGAATATAATTTGAAGTATGGCCTTCAAAATATCCGTTTTCACTTTTTTCAAACAAAACGTCTATTACTTTTCCTATATGCTTTTTAATAAATTCGTCTTCCATTTCATCGCTTATTTTAATAAGCTCATTTGCTCTTTTGCTTTTAATTTCAGCCGGTATTTGATTTTTCATTGCAGCAGCCGGAGTTCCTTTTTTAGGTGAATATGGAAAAACATGTATTTTAGAAAAATTAACTTTTTTAGCAAATTCACAGCTTTGGGCAAAATCTTCTTCCGTTTCTCCCGGAAAACCAACAATAATGTCAGTTGTTATTCCACAGTCCGGCATATATTTTCTAAGAAGATTAACTGAATCCATATATTTTTCAGTGTCATAACGTCTGTTCATAGCTTTTAAAGTTTTGTTGCATCCGCTTTGAAGTGATAAATGGAAATGATTGCAGACTTTAGGCATTTGGCTTAAATCACGGGCAAATTCTTCTGTTACAATATTAGGCTCAACTGAGCTTAGCCTGATTCTTTCTATGCCTTCTATGCTATTTACTCGCTTAATTAAAGACAATAAATCTGTTTTATGATTATCCTTTCCGTAAGAAGCAACATGTATACCAGTAAGAACAACTTCTTTAAAACCGTTTAAGGCAAGATTTTTAACTTCTTTTAATATATCCTCTTCATCACGGCTTCTTATAGGACCTCTTGCATAAGGAATAATGCAGTAGGAACAGTATTGGCTGCATCCGTCCTGAATTTTAATATATGCCCTAGCTCGTCCAGCAAGTTTTCTAACTGATATAGGTTCAAAATCCCTTTCGTGCATTATATCGCCTACAAGACAGACTTTCTGCCTGTCCTCAATATACTTTTCAACGGCATCTACTATGTTATGTCTTCCCTTTGTGCCTACAACAATGTCAACTTCATCTATGGCAGAAACAACATCACTTTCAACCTGTGCATAACAGCCGGAAGCCACAACAATGGCATTTGGATTGAGCCTTTTTACTTTTCTTAAAAGCTGGC
>CALWSS010000022.1 GCA_944384255.1 uncultured Clostridia bacterium | reverse complement strand
GTATGCCGTCAAATACAAAAAAACGTCTGAGAATCCATTCTGTGAGGTAGAAAAGCCGAAATATAATAAACAGAGTGTACTTGCAAATTCTTTAAGCCAAGAAGAAATACAAAAAATGCTTAAAGCAGCAAAAAACCTGCCGGTTTTTTGGCAAGCATTTTTTGTCCTGGCATTGGATAGCGGAGCAAGACGAGGCGAAGTAATAGCATTAAAGTGGGAAGATGTAGACCTAAAAGAGAAAAGTATAATAATAAAACATAGTGCCTATTGCAGGGGGAATGTAAAAATCAAAGAAACCAAAGGAAAAAAAGAAAGGATAATCCATATCAGCAAAGAAACAACAAATCTATTAAAAAAATTACTCCTGGAACAAAAAAAGAACTCCCTAAAACAGGGAATTCCTCTAAATGATTTTGTATTTACAATCAACGGAAAACTCATAAATCCTTCCACTGCCACACATGCATGGAAACGATTTGTTAAGCATAACAATTTGAATAAACATAGATTGCATGACCTTCGACACACTACTGCAACTATATTACTTCAAAATAACGTAGATGTAAATACTGTTCGTGCAAGGCTGGGTCATTCTCAGCTCAGCACAACTTTGTTGTATATCCATTCAAACGAAGATATAACAGCGGCAACTGTTATATCAAACATAATTCAGGAGATAACAAGCTGTTGACGGGATTCGGACCCGTGACCTCCGCACTACCAATGCGGTGCTCTACCTACTGAGCTACAACAGCAAAATAACTTAACGATAGATATGATATAACAAGTATACTATGTTTGTCAATATTTTATTTGTTTTAGATAGTGAAAATTAAACCTTTATTATAATATATTTAAAATGTATATTTTTGTTGACATATAATTCTATATTAAATAAAGTAATATTGTAGTTATTTGAAAGTGGAATTGCTTTGATGTAAGTTTATTGCATTCATAATGAATGGAGGGATAATTATGTTTGATAATGATAAATCATATAAACTTATAATGGCAATATTGCAGAAAGATGATTATGATGACACTGTTGAGGAACTAGGGAAAAACAAAATATTCGTTACAAAACTCTGTTCAAGCGGTGGATTTTTAAAAAAGGAAAATGTAACTATAATGATTGGTGTTGAAAAAGAGAGAGTACACGAAGTAATGGAAATACTTGAAAAAATGGCCGGTAAACGCAAAGAAACAGTTTATGCTATGCCAACTCCGGTTTCTGGAGACCATTACATAGGAAGCAATATGTCTGTTCCTTTTGAAAAGGAAGTAGGCGGTGTTACTGTTTTTATGCTTGATATGGAGCAGATAAAAAAGATGTAACTTAAATAATTTTGGTGAATTTATTAATTTAAACTAAACTTTTTCCGGATGAGATTTCATCCGGATTTTTTATATAAAATAATAGTTTTAGTAAAATATTCTTAAAAAAACTTGATGAAATAAGAAATTTATACACTAATTTATTATTTAAGTTATGGATTAATGGGTGTCTTGGTTTGAAATAAATATTTATTTAATGAGTTAAAGTGCATGTGATATAATAAAAATTAGATATGTTTATTAATACTAACTCTTCAAAAAAATATTTAGAAAGATATTAATTTTATTTTATAGTAAAATAATTATTATAAAATGAATTTTTGTAAACTGCTTTTTGTAAGTATATTGTTTCAACAACTAAATTTTTAAATGATAAAATAAAAGCATAAAAACTGATATATAGGTTTTATTAAATATAAAGTTATTGAAATGTGTGTATTTAGGAAAAAATAAAAAATGAAATTTGAAATCTAAATTTAGATTATTCTTTATAAGTTTAAACTAAAATTTGAATTAGATTAATTGTGCAAATGCATAAAAATATATGTCTATGTGACTATTACTAAATGAAATTTATTTTATTAATATAAATATAAAGATATATTAATGTATTGGGGGAGATGACAGAAAATGACTAAAATAATTAACCATTCATATTATTATGACCTCGACCCCGGCAATCTTTCTATAGTTAAAGATTCCGTATTTGATTATCTTTCTGAATATAATACATTGTATTTGGACTGCGGCAGAGCAGCTCTTAAGGCTGTATCAATGCTTTATAACAACGCTGAAGTTTTACTGCCTGATTATACTTGTTCTTCAGTGATTCAAGGTTTTTCTTCATTAAATAATATAAATTTCTACCATGTTAATGATGATTTTTCAATAGACTTTAATTCACTTGAATCTTTAATTACTCCTAAAGTAAAGTTGGTTTGCGTTGTGCAGTTTTGTGGAAAACTGTTGCCAGTAGAACAGAGAGAACAATTATTGGATTTAAAAAATAAATATGGTTTTAAGATAGTTGAGGATGCAACGCATTCTTTGCTTTCATCACCTCTTACTTTTGGGGATTATGGCACATGTGCACTTTATAAATGGTTTCCGTCTCCATGCGGAGGAGTTTTATACAGCAAAGAAGAGCTTAACAAAAGGTTATATGAAAATTTAGAACAAAGGCAGGACCCTCAAAGAGTATATGCCATGATAATGCAGTTTTTTAAGAGAAACGGCTTAACAGGAAATACAGAATTAATTGACCAATATTTTGATAAATTTGATAGAGAACTGACAGAAAAATATAATAAAACTGAGCGTTTAACCCAAATGCCGGATTTTGATAAGTTTGTCCTTTCCTGCTTTAGTGTGTCAGAAATTAGGAAAAGAAGAAAAAGCAATGTAAAAACTCTTATGGATAATATAAATTTTGATGCTGTAAAGCCGGTATTTGATAATATAAATAATGACGATTGTATGTTTGTATATCCTATATATGTAAAAGACCGGGATTCACTTAAAAATTATTTGGCACAAAACAAAGTGTTTACTGCTGTATATTGGAATATTAAAAATATTCCTCAGCTTTGCAATAATGCTGCTTCAATAAAGCGCAGTGAAAGAATTCTTGCTTTGCCGATAAACCATAATTACGATAGTAATGACATGATTTTAATGGCAGAATTAATAAATAAATGGCAGAAAACAAAGTGTTGATTTACAAAGGAGGAAGGACAGTTATGGCAAAAGTAAAAATCACTGTTTTAAAAAGAACTCTTATGAAAGATCTTATTGAGAAGTATTCAAAAGACCCTAATTTGGATTACTGTGAAACATTTAAAGAAGGACAGGTGTTTTATACTGAGAAAGTAAGTAAAATGCCGGAAGGTTTCTGTGGTTTTGCATGGGCTGACATACATAAGGATATAGTATCACTTGTTACAGGCGGCAATTTTTCATGGATTAAGGGTGAAGGAAAACAAATTACATGCTGTACCGATGGCTTAAGGCCTGTATATTTTCTTATTGAAAGAGTAGATGATTAATTATAATTACTATAGATTTCAGAAGGAGAGATGTATATGCTTAATTCAAAATCTTGTGCTGTTTTGCATAATAACGTTAATATTCAATACATTGGATTAGGTGTATATAATATGGGAGATAAAACGATTCCTTCCATTAATGCAGCTTTGAAAAACGGCTACCGGCACATTGACACAGCTACACGTTATAAAAACGAAAAAGAAGTTGGAATAGCTATTGCTGAATCCGGCATTAAAAGAGAAGATATATTTATTACAACTAAAATCTGGAATGATGCCCAAAGAGAGCATAGGCAAAGAGAAGCTTTTGAAAATTCTCTTAAAATGCTTAATATGGAATATGTTGATTTGTATTTAATTCACTGGGCCATAGAAGGATGTTATTGTGAAACTTGGAAAGTATTGGAAAAGCTATATGAAGAAAAACTTGTTCGGGCAATAGGTGTTTGTAATTTTGAGATACATCATTTAAAAGAGCTTGAAAAATTTCAGTCAATAGCTCCAATGGTTAACCAAATAGAAATACATCCTAAAAATACAAGAAAAGAGCTTATATCTTACTGCAAAAAAGAGGGCATTGTATGTGAGGCATGGTCACCCCTTGGCTCAGGTACACTTATTGATAATCCTGTTTTAAGCGAAATAGGCAAAAAGTATAATAAAACATCAGCTCAGGTAATGCTGAGGTGGGATTTGCAGCAAAACATAGTAACTGTTCCTCGCTCAACTAATCCACAACGCATTGCACAGAATATAGATATTTTTGATTTTGAACTGTCTGATGAGGACATGAAAACCATAGATGATATGAACGAGAATCAATATAACAGTATTACTGGTGCTGACCCTAACAATGTTACATTTTAGAATTTTTATTAATATGAACTATTTTGTTTTGTTACATTAATTAAAATTAAATAATAGAAAAAATCAAATAATGCGGGTAAAAGTTTAAAAGACTTTTACCCATTTTTTGTGCTTAAACAATAATAATTAACAGTATATTATGTTATTTATTATAGATACTCCAATAATACAGTTTTTGTTATTTTTAATATATGATAAAATGTAATTAAATAAAATATTTTTCTGTTTTTAGTATGTTAAACGACTAAAAAACGGGTTAAGTGTTTTTAGTTTTTCTTATGATTTCTGTAGGCAGCATAGTGACTTTAAGCTGCTTTAATTAACGGATTAATTTGTTTTGACAAAAGAAACAAACTATAAAAAATAATGTTTTTCATCCGGTATAACTGCAATAAAAATCAAAATATAGATGAAAAAATTTCTGGTGCATATAAAGCATATATTATTAATTTTAACTATTATAATTCGATGTATTATTAGAATGATTTAATTTATATAAGAAGTTTGAAATAATCGTGATTTGTTATTAAAATACAAAATTTTAGCTAAAATATTATGCATGACTTATCGTTACAAGGAGGAAAAAATGGCTCTAATAGGAATTGACTTAGGTACTACAAACAGCCTTGCATGTGTTTATAAAAACGGCGAAATTATATTAATTCCCAATCAATTAGGAAAATACCAAACACCAAGCGTTGTAAGTTTAACAGAAAGAGGACTATTTGTTGGCGAGGCTGCTAAAAATAACCTGATTTTGCATCCTGAAAACACAGCAGCATCATTTAAAACATTTATGGGTACAAGTAAGGTTTTCAGCCTTGGGGAACAGCTTTTTTTGCCTGAAGAACTTTCGGCTCTTGTTATAAAGCAGCTTGTTTCAGATGCCGAAAAATTTCTTGGTGAGCCTGTAACAGAAGCAATAATAAGTGTTCCGGCATATTTTAACGATTCCCAAAGGTGTGCCACAAAGCTTGCGGCACAAATGGCAGGCGTCAATGTGGAAAGGCTTATAAACGAGCCTTCGGCTGCTGCTCTTTATCACCGGCTTGCTTATGAAAATAAAGACGGAAGTATAATGGTTATTGATTTTGGCGGAGGTACTTTAGATGTAAGTATTGTGGAATGTTTTGAAAACATTATAGAAATTATAGGTATTGCAGGAGATAATCATTTAGGCGGAAATGATGTTGACAACCAAATTGCAATGTTTTTTTGCTGTCAAAATGGATTTTCAATAGAAAGCCTTAATAATGAAGAAAAAGCTATACTTTATAAACAGGCTGAGAAAGCCAAAATTTCGTTATCTTCAAACGATACTGCAACAATGGTTTTGTTTGCTCATAATAAGGAATATAAATTAATACTTACAAATAAACTTATTGCCGAAATATGCAGAGGTTTATTTGACAGAATTAAAAAAATAATCAATCAGGCGGTTAAAAATTGCTCCAGAAGACCTATTGTTAATGATGTAGTGCTTGTAGGTGGTTCAGCACAAATAACTGCTTTGCAGGATTACCTTTCAAATCTCTTTGGAAAACAGGTTCATGTTTCCCCTGAACCGGCAAACGCCATAGCCCTTGGCATAGGTGTTTATGCCGGAATTAAACTTCGTGATGAGAACATGCATGACATAGTAATGACTGATGTATGTCCGTTTTCATTGGGTGTGGGAGCACGCCACAGCACAGAGGACAAGACTGTATATATGGAAACAATTATACCACGAAGCAGTATGCTGCCATGTGCAAAAGAAAAAATGTTTTATACTCTTTATGACGGGCAGAGAGCACTTAATTTTAAAATATACCAAGGTGAGCAGTATTATGTTGAAAATAATTTGGAACTGGGAGAAATAACAGTTGGTGTTAATCCAGATAAAGCCGGTAATCAGTGGGCAAAAGTTACATTTATGTATGACATAAACGGAATATTATATGTGTCTGTTGAAAGCTGCACCGGTGAAGTGAAAGAAAAGGAAATTGTAAATGAAAAACTGCATTTAAGCCATGAAGAACTTGAAAAAAGCAAAGAAAAGCTGACTAATATTATTCAAAGCCAGTTTAATTCTGATGGAAACGAGATTATTAAAAAATTGGTATATCTCTATCAGTTTGCATCTTCAGCAGAAAAAGAACATATAAGCTATGTTATTTCAGATTTGGAAAATGCATATTATTCGGGAAGCCCAATTATATGTAAAAAGACATATGAAAGAACAAAAGAGCTTGTTAAAGAGTTTGAACATAATATAAGCCAAGAGATTAATTTTGAAGACATATTAAGTGATGATGACTATGATTTTTGGGATGAGGAGGAATAAGCTTTGTCTGATTTTTGGAAAATATTAGAAATAGAGCCTACAACAGATGTCCGTGTTATAAAACAGGCTTATGCAGCATTAGCCAAAAAATATCATCCTGAACAGTTTCCAGAAGAATTTTTAAAATTAAGAAATGCCTATGAAGCCGCCTTGGAGTATGTTTCAAAGCAACAAGAGTCGTTATTTATTCAATGTGATGATAAAAATACAGAGGAAAATTTGGAAAATTCTGATGAATATAATCAGGATTTTGAAGAAGAATTACCAGATAATACAGAACAAAAAGACTTTTGGGATTTATCAAAATTAAGTGATAATAACGAATTTGACTGTACTGCGGCTTTATCACAGTTTCTGGATTTATATAAAAGCAAAAACAGCAAAGATGCCAACAAGTGGTATACATATTTTACATCTTATGATTTTTTGGAAGTATGGAGAGAAGAAAAATTCACAGGGCTTATGCTGAAAGCCGTATATGAAAATATGGAAGAATTTATTGTAAACAAAACATTTGCAAAATGTTTAAATGCTGTTTATGGATGTTTTATTTTTAATTCTTATTAATTTGACGTTGTTCAGTATAGTAAAAATGCTTTCTTTGACGGATTTTCAAACATAGAAAAAATACTGGAATTATGCGGAAATATTGGAAAGCTGACACAAAATGATTTATCTATGTTTATCAGCTTTTGTGAGTATAGGATTTTAGTTTCTTTTGCAGAAGAAAATCAGTGGAGTGACACAACAAAAATCAATGCTGAATATATTCTTAATAGATATGTAATGTCATATTTAAGAGAGCGTTACGAAAAAAAGACATACAGCGATGTGGACAGATATTATTTAGGCATTAGGCTTATTACTAATTATATAAAAAAATATGACTTGCCTGATGATATATATCATTATATATGGAAAAGCTATTCCCTTGAAAGTGCCGTAAATGGCAGAAGCAAAATATATTACGGTGAAATCAGAGAAATAATTACCGAAAAAAACAAAACTGCCAAAAAATTACCAGCTGAAGATTTTAAGAAAGTTTATGACCAATATTATTTTTATCAAAGAAAATTGGCAAAAGGAGAAATAGATGTAAATGCAATAGAAGAATTTTTTACTCTTCAAGAAACTGAAAAACTTCTTAAAGACAGGCATTTTATATATGACACTTTGTTTTATTGGCTTGCTATGCCACAGCACTTAGCTTTTTTAAATAAGTTATATGAGTTTTATTCTAAAAATACCGATGTTTTTAGAGCAAAAGAAATTCTTACTAAGATAAAAAAGCGTGAAAAAGAAGTAACTGCCGAAAATGCTCTGAAAGAAGACAAGCAGAATAAAAATTATTCAATGTGCAATATTGAGCACAGACCATTTTTAAGATATTGGCTTAACATTGGATTTTACAGAGCAGTTAATTTCTCTGATGTTTTAAAAGAAAACCTGCTTTTTTCGGAAAAATGGGCAAATGCTTTTGGAGAAAAGAAAAATAAGTTATCTTTAATTGTATACAGAAATAAAATTGTTGAAATTGAGTTTCACAGAAGGTATGCTGAATATTTTTATGGTAGAGAAGCCATATATAAACCTTTTTTGCAGTGGTATGCATTAGAAAATATAGAAGATAACACACTGTTTTTTCTCCTTTTGCCGGCAGTAATTCCTTTTATAGATGATGAAGAAACATATAATCATGTTTTAAATACTATAAACAGTCATTTTAAAAATATTCCTTTAGAAGAAGAAAATAAAAGCCAGTTAGCAAAGGGCATTATTAAATTGCTTTTCTGCGGCAGATATATTTTGGAAGAAATTGATGATTATGACGATGAATTTCATTATGACTGCAACGAATATGAAATTTACGGAGAAAATGAAACAAATTTATATGTCTGCACATGGTCTAAATACAGTCATCTATTATGCTTTTATGAGCAGAAGATATATGAAAGAGTATTTATGCCAAACGGTGTATATGACAATATTTTGACTGAAGGAGAGGCTGTGTCATTAGCAAAAGAATTGCTTTTGGCACAATGTACAAAAACAGTTGCAGATATTTCAGCTTTAAGGATAATGCCTATATATATGTATGTTCAGCCAAATGGGGCTAAGGCGGAAAAAAGCATTGGTGAAAAAATTACAGAAGAAATAATAATTTCTGCTTTGGACAGATTTGCCGAAAATAAAGTTAGGCGAGTTGAAATAAAATGGCTTCAGGAAGAAATTGTATTAATAAATACTGGTGATAGCTGTGCATGTTTTTATTTCAATGATATGAAATATACTTCTTGCAAACTTCTTTCAATGCCGGAAGTATACTGCTTTGTTGACTCAAAAGATGTAATACATGTTCCGTTTTTACTGGGAGAATTGGCAAATTATGATGTTTTTAAAAGTCCGAAACAGCTTATAATGAATTTATGTCCTTTGCTGTTCCAGTTTGGAGAAGGAAAAATTCCTGTTAATCGTGTAAATGGAAAATATGTATGGTCACAAAATGTATATTTATATGGAAAATATGACGCATATATTGTTGATAAAATGAAACTTGGCGATTTTAAGCCGGAAGAAATAATTACAGATTATAATATAAAGCGGAAGATTATTATACATAAATTTCCTGATTTTATTGAGGTTATAAAGCAAAATAACGAAAAACAGAAAATATACATAAATCCAAATACAAAAGACCAGCTTCAAATGGCTTTGCAGATGTATCTGCAAGGGAATATAAAATATATACATTTATGCTGGGAAATGAAAGAAAACGACAACACATCACACATGTTTTTGCTACAGGATGAAAAGAAATATGCTTTATATTATCTTAATGATAAATCAAAGTCAGCGTATTGTCTCATTGGAAGCTTGGATGAATATTTAACGCCGGAAGGACAGTCGCCTATTGTTGATATATGCGGTATTCCTATGCATTTATACAGTGTACATGAAAATGTTATAAGGATTAGATTCTTTTTGGTTTTGCTTTTAGATGGTATAGAAAATCCGGAACGTATTTTAAATAAAGTTGGTGAGTTTACTGACGGTACAAGACTGTATAAACATCACATGAAATATGATGAACTTTATAATAAATTAATTGAAACTTGCTGAAAAATACTGTTTCAAACATTTTATAAAGCGATGAGTTCAAATGATAAAAAAGCTAAACAGTAATCTTTTTGTATAAAACAGATAAAGTTAATAATTTAAGAAACATACAGGAAACATACAAAATTTGTCTAATTATATAAAGTAACATAATAAAATTTTAAATTGTATTTTGATTGGATTATATATGTTAAAAAAAATCTTGGATAAATCTTTTTTTAATCCGAAAGATATTGTGTGTTTAAAAAATATTTAATATCTGTCACATAAATATTTTATAAACTGATGCTAATTTTAAAAGGAGGTTTTTCAATGCCAGTTAACATTATTTGGATAATAATTCTTTTAGTTATTTTTGTACTTATTGTATTTTATATATTAAGCTATAATAAACTGCGTCGTTTATCCGTTAAAGTTGAAGAGGGCAGTTCTGGAATAGATGTGGCTTTGGAAAAAAGATATGATATGCTTTCGGAAGAAATTGAAGCCGTTAAGAAATTTTTAAAGCATGAATATGATACATATTTAGCAGTAACTTCTGTCCGTGCAGATAAAGAACTGGAAGAAGAAACTCTTAAAGAGAAAAAGGCGCTTTCGGAAGAAGCTTTAAACACAATAGACGAAACAATAAAAGCCCAGCAGGAGCAGATGTCTCGTATTAAAAAACAAATTGAAAGACAGCATGGTTCTAAAAAGCACAAAGAAAAAAATCAGGCAAGGAAGGAAGCTTATGAAAATAGTGTATCTGAGCAGAAAATGAACATAAACCAGAAAATAGGTTTACTTTCTTCAATCCAGCAGGGTCTTGGAGGTGTAGGTTCAGCTATAGATGCTCTTTCGGAACAATATCCTGTTTTATATTCTTATGTGTCAATGGACCATTTCCAAAAGTCAATTTTTGATGCTGAAGAACACCTTCAGGCTGCAAGAAGACTTTATAACTCAAATGTTTCATTATATAACCAAAAAATTGTTATGTTTCCATATTCTATTATTGCCGGAATACATGGGATGAAAAAAGCAGACTTTTATGAAGTGAATGAAGAGAAAAAAGAATACAAAGTAGAATTTGATTAAAGTGAGGATATTGTATGGAAGATTTTATAAATGTGGAACAGTTGGAAAACTTGCGGAAAAAAGCAAAAAGGCTTGACAAAATAGTGACTGTTTTGTCTGTAATTTCGTTTCCGCTTTATATATGGCTATTTTATGCTGCAATGATTCAAGAAGAAATGTCTGGGATATTTATTGCAAAATTAGTTGTTGTTGCAGCTGTTTTGTCATTAGGAACATTTGGACTTTTATGGCTTATAATTGCAAAACATGCCTATAACAAATTTAATGAAAATTTTAAAACAAAGTATGTTGTGCAGACAATAAATGAAATCAAAGGTTTTGATGATTTAAGATATTATCAAAAAAATGGCTTTAGCTGGGATGATGTAAAAAATATGGGTGTTGTTGCCTGCGGTGATAAGAGATATTTTGAAAGTGAAGACTTATTATTTGGCATATATGATAATATTCGTTTTAAAATAAGCGATGTAACTACAAAAAAGATGGTTCGTGGAAATAAAAGGAACAAGATTAAAGAAATATTCAGTGGTCAGATTATATGTCTTTTTCAGTTTGATGATATGAAGGTAAGCAATGGGTATTTGCAGATTTTTGAAAAAGAATTTTTGTCTAATATGAGTGGCTGGAAAGCTGAAAATGAAATACATACAGAAAACGAAACTTTTAACAGTCGTTTCAGCGTTTATGCAAGTGATGAACACAATGCTTATTATATTTTAACGCCTCAGCGTATGGAAAAAATAATGAGTTTTGCTGATAATATTAATGGTCGGGTATCACTTGTATTTATAGATGACAAGCTTTTTGTGGCAGCAAGAAGAGATAGTATGTTTGATGCAAATATAGATGAGCCTGTTTCAAACCAAAGAGCAAAAATAACAGAAGATGCAAAGTTTATTCAAAAAGTAAAAGAAATTCTTGTGGAAGAATAAAGCATTTTTGATGCCTGCAAATTTGAGATAGCTTTTAGCAGGCTATTTTTTATATATTTATGATGACATAAGGAGTTGACTTTTCATCATGATATATTTTTGGAAGCATTGGCACCAATAATTATTTCTATTGTTGGAGCTTTAGCCTTTGTTTTAATACTGAGAGCTATTGTCATTCATGTCCAAAGGAAAAGAGAAACAAAACGTGATAAATATACACCGTTATCGTCTATACTGTAATGGATGAATACAGCAAGGTCTATACTCCTTGTAAACTAATAAAGGTAATTTCCATTTCATGGCAGGTATTTTTTATCCTGGCAACGAGAATAAACCGAATAGAGTTGCTTCCATTAAAAAATCCCTCTGGGAATATTGGGAAATACAAGGACACGAAAGTGCTATGGATACAATGACTCGATTAGTGCATTCTGGTATGGTGAAGAAATGGAAAAACATGAAACAGTATATCATGGTTATTCAGAAGAAGAGCTGATAGAAATTGCCAAAAAGGAAAATCCAAAATCCGATGAAAACAGTTTTCTTCATAAAATGCTTATGGCATACAGAATATTAAGTACAAACGATATTTAATACTGTTTGGAGTTATTATCTGATTTTTAGAGTACTAAACAATTATAAATCTAACACAACTAAATTACAGTAATTAACAATACCGATATACTTTCATTTAGAAAAATGAGGTGATGATATGCTCTTTTTTAATAAAAAGAAAAAAGAAAAACCAAAGCCAAAGCCGACTCCATATAAGGCTTATGTAGGAAAAAAAGAGGACAAATTAGAATACAGTCTATATTACTGGTCTCAAGATGACCCATTAATAGATTATTTAGATATTGCTTTTGAGATACTGGAAAAGATTTTAGAGGGATACTGGCTGTTTATCTCTGAAAGTGAACTTGAGCCTGAAAAACATAATGGAATGCTGGAATATATGAAATCAATAAAAGACGCAGAGTTTATTTATGATGATAACAACATAATTGAAAAAAAGAAAGGCTTTCATTCGGATTTGCTTAAAGCTTATTTTAAAAGTGAAAGTGATGAAGGACCGGAGCATGAATTCAGATCATTTTATATTTATGGGTTTATAAATAATATGGAACTAAAAGAAAGTGTAGAAGCGCAGGATGAAATTCTTTTTAAACAAATTGAAGATATTTGTGTTGAATATGAAGAGCTATTTGAAGGACCTACAATAAATATATGGATAAAAAGAGGATTTTTTGATATATATGATTTTATAAATATGTCTATTGAAACAATAAAAAAACATGGTAAAAACATATCTCTTTTATATAGAGATGAAACGGAAGAAGGCTGAAAACATGTTATTTTTTAAGAAGAAAAAAGAAGAAAAAACGCCTGAGATACCAAAGTATAATGTTTTTATTGAAACAAAAGAAAATAAAATTGAACTTAAAATTGATTTTTCATTTGAACTGAAAAACACAAAATTTACAGAGATTTGCTATGAAATAATGGATGCTTTAATGGGTGA
Source organism: uncultured Clostridia bacterium (assembly GCA_944384255.1). GTDB lineage: Bacteria > Bacillota > Clostridia > Lachnospirales > Anaerotignaceae > Neoanaerotignum_A. Next base: position 3,927 of record CALWSS010000022.1, on the reverse strand, counting down.
ATATTCTGTGTTTGCTATAAGTAGCAATTTGGAAGAGGATGAAATTAAAAAATATAAAAAAGAAGCCCAAACAAACAATATTGAGTTTTTATGTGATAATGAAAAAACTATTATAGAAAGACAAAAAGGTGTCCATACTCTTTTGCTTAAAGAACTTTTTATAAATAGAACGGCAGAAGATAATTCAATGCCGCAGAGAGATTTTGAATTAAATGGTTTTTGTGAAGATGTTCAAATTAAAAAATCCATTGATGAGCAACAATTATTTTTTAATGAAAATGAATGTGATATTCATGTAAGTTATGAAGATAATTTTTCAGAATGCCAAACTTTGATTATATCTATTAAAAGAAATCTCTATGAGATAAAATATTTAATAAAGCTGTTAATAGATACATGTAAAAAATATGGCAAAAACATAGAATTAACTTATAATGATGAAACAATTTGTCAATAAAGAACATAAATAAAAGGCTATAACAAAAATGAAAAGAATAAATTTATTTAAAAATAAAGCAGATAGATTAAAAAAATATCAAAATGCAGAATTAGAATTTTATATTATAAACAGTGTTTTTTGTCCGGAATACTGCTTTACATATAATGATAAAAATACAGTAAATGCAACTTCAATCTACGAAAGCCATGAGCCTTATTATAGTGAAAAAACAGAGAAAATTTTTATTGAAATAATAAAGACTCTTGTGGGTGAGAGCAAAATGATTATTGAATTTTATAACGGTAATGCTAAATTTGAGTATTCACCATTTTACTTTATAAGTGATGATGAAAAGACAATCTATATTGTAAAAGATAAAGCCAAATTGAATGATATACTTAAATTTATAAATGAAAAAAGAATTGATGAAAGTGAATTTTATTTTTATGATAACATTGAAAATTATTTTTATGAATTTAAAGAAATAAAAAAATGGATAAATGAAGTTCCATGTAAATTATATTTTTTACTTGATGCTGAAAGAGGAGCATTAACTATAAGACATAACATGGAGCAAAAATTAATAGTTAAAAAAATTGAGAATGTTTTGGAAAATTACAGTTGTAGGATTATTAAAAATTTGAGTTATTAAAAATATATTGAAGAAGTTGGGAAGGCTTTTTTTTACTGAAATTTAAAATAAATTTATTAACTTGGTGTTTATATAGCTGATTTAGAACAGTAAGGTGATAATATGCTGTTTTTTAAGAAAAATAAAAATGAAGAAAAAATAGAAATTTCTAAATATAAGTTTTTAGTTAATTTAAAATATGATGAAATAGAATATGTTATAGTACTCAATAATGTTACAAATGAAGATAATTATAAAGATGTTTCGTTTGAAGTTATGGATAGTCTAATGCATAATTTTTATGTATTTATAGAACGTGGACATATGGAAGAAACAGATTTTAATGAATACGTAAAAAAAGCAAGAGAGCAAACAGAAATAGAATATTTATTTAATGAAAAAAGAAGCGTAATAGAAAAGAAAAAGGGAATTTATTCACTTTTGCTCAAAGAAAGTATATTTGATAGGGAAGATTATAGAATAGCTATTCCAATAAAAAATTTTGATTTATATGCTTTTAAATCAAAATTTGATTTAAAGGAAACGGTAGAAGAACAAGAAAAGTTTTTAGGAGAAAGCGAAACTGATATTTATGGCTATTATATAGATCATAATGACTATATGCAGGAACTGCATTTTTGGATAAAAAAAGATATTTGCAGTGCAGAAGAACTTATAAAGCTATCAATTGATACATGTAAAAAATACGGAAAAAACATAGAATTAACTTATACTGATGAGACAATAAAAGAGTGACATAATTTCAATTATTTATATTACTTTTTATGGTGAATGATTATGGGACTAATAAAAAATTTATTTAGCAAAAAATATGAAATAGAAAAAAGAGAAAAACTGCCTGAAGACTTATTTTTAAGTCCTGGTTACATTTATTATGAACATGATAATGACAGCATAAAAAGTAAATTATATAAAGTATTTACACTATATCCAAGTCTTTATGATGAAAATTCTGATGATGATTTTTGTAAGCTGTGTGATGATATTGTGTTTGAAATTCTTAAAAACAAAAAAGTTATTATGTCTGTAAAATATACAAAAACATCTAAAAATACAGTATTAAATAATATTTTAGAGATAGAGAAACAAAATAAAAATGATAAGGCAGTTGTATTTGAATTTGATGAAAGATTTCTTATATTGTGTGATGTAAATACAATGATTTTTAATTTTAAGCAGTTTGAAAATGCTTTTGATACAACATGTATATATGAAATTTATGGCTTTAAAGGAGAAACAAAAATATCTAATAAAGAGCAGATAAATAATATAATTTCTGAAAACAAATTTGATATTTATTTATATTATTGCAAATATCCAGATTATCTTGAAATTAAACTTAAAAACGGTTTTAGCTTGAATAATATAATTGAAAATATTGGCAAGGCATGCAAAAGAAATAAAAGGAGATTATTTATTGAGTATGATTTGTTTTAAAATATTAAATGTTTAAAACTATTATGAAATAAAAATACCAAGTGGAAAGAGATGTAGAACTTATGATTTCTTTTACAATAGAAAATAAAACAGTAAACGTTTTTCAAAGTGAAAATAACAATAAACCAGTGATTTATTTGAATACTTTTGATAATGAAGGTGAACAAATATTTCAAAACTTGCAAAAGTTAAACTGCCCTGATTTTACATTAATTGAAATAAGCAATCTTCAATGGAATAGTGATATGGTGCCTTGGGATACTCCGCCTATTTTTGAAAATACTGCTCCATTAAACGGGGGTGCAGATGACTATATTAAAATTTTAATTGAAAGAATTATTCCTGAAGCAGAAAAAGTAATCAAAGGAAAACCTGTTTGGAATGGAATAGCCGGTACTCTCTTGCTGGACTATTTGCAGTATATGCTATTTATAAGACTAATGTGTTCTCTCGTGCTGCAAGTATGTCAGGCTCTCTGTGGTTTCCGGGAATTAAGGATTATATATTCTCTCATGATATGAAAATAAAACCGGATAATATGTATTTTTCTCTTGGGGATAAAGAGTGTAAAACCCGGAACAGATTTCTTAAATGTGTTCAGCAAAACACCGAAGAAATAGCACAATTTTATAAAAGCAAGGGAATAGATACTATATTTGAGTTAAATCCCGGAAATCATTATAAAAATGCAGTTGAACGCAGTGCTGCCGGCATTATGTGGCTGTTAAGCAAATAAAATTCGGAAAATTTGTTTATATGAACTTTTAAACTGCTTTAAAAATTTATTTTAAATAAAAGAACGAAAATAGCGGTTAATAAACTTTATTTAACTTAATAAATAATAAACATTTGGAAAATTAATCTATCATTGTGGCATAAATACATAAGAATAATTTAAAAGTCTTATGAATGTTTAAATAAAATCATGGAAAGCTCAAAAATAAAAACAGACAAAATAAGTTGGATTTGATGTTTAAATAATGGTAAAAGATGTTGAAGTAAAAAGTATACTTACTAAATCAAACCTTCCTGTGGCTGATTACTCTGTTAACCCATATGTTGGCTGTGCTCATGGGTACAAATACTGTTATGCATCATTTAACGGTTTATCAAACATAAAGAGCCTTGTGAAAGCTTTGTTGATGTAAAATATTGTCCATGATGATTCAAAAAATGCCCGTTTAATGAGCCGCCTATTGTTGTCAATTACTTCTTTTATGAGGAGGCTATTCCTTCTGCAAAGAAAAACAAATTATAATAACAAATTAATTATTTTTTGCTGAATATTAAGACATACCATTATAATACATGGGAATTTTAATGAACGTAAAAGTTAAAAAGAATAAAATTGGAGATAAAAGTATTTTTAATATAAATACCTTCAATGAATGATAATTAG
>CALWSS010000021.1 GCA_944384255.1 uncultured Clostridia bacterium | reverse complement strand
AACTGGGACGACGCTACAAAGACAGCTACATTAAACTAATTCTTAACTGAATAGATTAATTAGTTATCAGGGGACTCCGTAAGGAGTCCCTTTTTTTGTATATAATAAACTGTAATTGGAAAATATTTATTTGAGAAATATGCTTATAGGTTTTTCAAACATTGTACAAGACAGTTTGAGATATAAGAAGTTTGAATTGTTTAATTCTTTTTGGAACTTAGTATATAAATTGTCTTTATGTACTTAAAGCATCAATGGTTTAGTTTAATGTTTGAAACACCTTGGCTAACAGTAATCATATTAATTTACAATTTATTTAAAAATTGACTATATTTTATACATAATATTACTGTATTATGTTAATAGAAATAAAAATGAATATGTTTAGTTTCCATATAAAACCCCTTTTAAAATAAAACAATAACCACCACACAAAAAAGTCACTTCAATATAGGAAGTGACTTTTTTAATAACAAATATTAGATTTTTAATTCTCTTTTAGTTTATTACATTAGAAAAAGTAGTAAATACAAATACATACAATTCAGTTAATTATATGTCGTTTCTTACTTGGAATATATAAAATTTTAAATAATACGACTCATCAGCCGACCAAAGTATAGGGTGGTCAGGAGCCTGTGTACGGTATTCTATTTGTCTTAAGCGGCGGTGAACATTTTTAGCAGCCTGAGATATTGTTTGAGTAAAGAGCTCATAAGTCATAAAATGAGAGCATGAGCAGGTTACAAGAAAACCGTTTTCTTTAATTATTTTCATAGCACGTAAATTAATTTCACGATAGCCTTTTACGGCATTTTTAACGGAATTTCTGGATTTGGTAAAAGCCGGAGGGTCAAGTATTACCATATCGAACTTTCGGCCTTCGTCTTCAAATTTTGGAAGCAAATCAAATACATCGCAGCACTGAAATTTAACTGTATCCTGTAAATTGTTTAATACAGCGTTTTCTTCAGCCTGATTTACTGCCAACTGTGAAGCATCTACACCTAAAACACTTTTTGCTCCTGCAATACCGGCGTTAAGGGCAAAAGAACCGGTATGTGTAAAGCAGTCCAGAACATCAAGGTCTTTGCACAGTTTATGTATTGAAAGACGGTTATATTTTTGGTCTAAGAAAAAGCCTGTTTTTTGCCCGTCCTCAACGTCTACTATATATTTAACTCCGTTTTCTGTTATCTGAACTTTTGTATCAAAGCTTGGTCCAATAAAGCCTTTGTAACGCTCCATTCCTTCAAGCTCACGAACTTTGGCATCGCTTCTTTCATATACGCCTTTGATAATTGTGCCGTCTTGAGCCAAAAGCTGTTTAAGGAAGTCTATTATTTTAATTTTGATACGGTCTATTCCAAGGCTCAGGGATTCTACTACAAGCACATCTGAGTATTTATCCACAACTATTCCCGGCAAATAATCAGCTTCACCGAATATTAAACGGCAGCTGGACATATCTGTTACTCTCTTGCGGTAGTCGTATGCGTTTTTTACACGTGTAAATATAAAATCATCGTCTATATTGCGGTTTATATCTTTGGTAAGCATACGGATTGTAATTTTTGAATTACGGTTAACAAAGCCCTGACCAAGGGGATAACCGTCAAAATCCCTAACGTCTATTATATCCCCGTCTTCAAAATTGCCGGAAAAAGTATCTATTTCGTTGTTGTATATCCATAAACCGCCGGCTTTAAAGGCTCGGCCTTCGCCTTTTTTAAGTACAGCACAAGGTTTATCCATAATAACTCTCCTTTTTTATATAAATTTAATAATATTTTATAGTTTTGTATTAATATTTTCAAGTGCAGGCAGCGTATTTTAATTATGCAGTGTTGTTAGCAGAGTTATGAAATGATAAAATAATATTTAGCTGTAGAAATAAAGGGGGAATTTAGTATGAAAATTTGCATTTACGGTGCTTCAAAGGAACGAATTGACAGTATATATATTGAAAAAAGTTATGAGTTTGGGGCTATGCTCTCTAAAAAGGGGCATACAATGCTTTTTGGCGGAGGAGCAACAGGGCTTATGGGTGCTGCTGCAAGAGGTGTAATGGATAACTCAGGCAGGATTACAGGCATAGCGCCTAAATATTTTGATATGCCCGGTGTTTTAATTAAAGACTATGGAAATATGGTATTTACAGATACAATAAGTGAGAGAAAAAACCTGTTAATTAAAGAAGCAGATGCATTTGTGATACTGCCTGGTGGTATAGGAACATTTGACGAATTTTTTGTAACCCTTGTTATGAAGCAGTTAGGTGAGATTAATAAGCCTATAGCTCTTTACAGCATTAACGGATACTATGATGCTTTAGAAGAGCTTATTAACAAAGCCAAAGACGGGGGATTTGTATCCGAAAGAGTAAAAAAATTATACGGAATATTTACAAGCCCAGATGAAATATTTAATTATATAGAAATGAAAAATCAACAAAAGTAAAGCTTTATATTTATAGTAATTTTATGTTGATAAATTTAAACTTCTACATATATATAAAAAAAACGGATTTTTTTCATTGAAAAAATACTGTTTATTTGTGATTTTGTCTTGATAAATAGATTTTTAGTGCTAAAATATATAACAACAAGAAAGACGGCTAATACCAAGCTGGTCTTGGCTTATATGCAGCCTTTAATTTTAAGACAGAGCATATTGGCAAAAAACTAATATGAGGTGATAGGCTTTGATTAAGGATTTAACCACCGGCTCTCCCGGTAAAACACTGCTGGCATTTTCTGCACCACTGCTTATAAGTGCAGCTTTTCAGCAGTTTTACAACATGGCAGATAGTATTATTGCCGGAAAGTTTGTAGGTACTGATGCTTTGGCAGCTATAGGTGCATCATATCCTGTAACAACGATTATAATAGCTATAGCTGTAGGCCTTAACACAGGCTGTTCAGTTATTATAAGCCAGTATTTTGGCAGCAAAAAAATTAAGGCTATGAAATCAGCAGTTTATACTTCACTTGTTACGGCTCTTGTTGTGGCTGCTGTTCTTACCATTTTAGGTATTATATTCAGCTCATTTATGCTTTCTGCCCTTAATACACCGGAAAATATATTTGCCGGGGCTAAAACATATCTTGATATATACATATTTGGACTTTTCTCACTTGTAATATATAATATATGTACCGGTGTTTTTGCTGCTTTAGGCGACAGTAAAACACCGCTGTATTTCCTTGTTTGTTCATCAATAGGAAATGTATTTCTTGATATATTTATGGTTGTAAGTCTTGATATGGGTATTGCCGGTTTGGCATGGGCTACATTTATAGCTCAGTCAATAGCAGCTCTTTTGGCGTTTGTTGTGCTTATGCACAGAGTTTCTCTTTTTAAAACAGAGGAAAAAGCAAAAATATTCTCTGGCAATATATTTAAAAGGCTTATGTCTGTTGCCATACCAAGTATTTTACAGCAGAGCTTTGTTTCAGTAGGAACTTTATTTATACAGGCGCTTGTTAATGGTTTCGGTTCAGATGTAATTGCCGGTTATTCGGCAGCTATTAAGCTTAATACATTTGCCGTTGTATGTGTTACAACTTTGGGAAGCGGTATTTCAAGCTTTTCGGCTCAAAACTATGGTGCCGGTCGTATGGACAGGGTACATCAGGGCTTTAAAGCCGGGCTTAAGATGATGACTACAATTACAGCAACTATGGCTATAATTTCTGTAGTTTTTGCTCATCAGTTAATGACTCTTTTTGTAGACCCGGGAGAAAGTGCCGTTATACATGTAGGCATCATGTTTTTACGTATAGTTGCACCATTTTATGTAATTGTTGGCATAAAGGTTTTAAGCGATGGTACAATAAGAGGTACCGGAAAAATGGTGGCATTTATGGTTTCAACATTTACAGACCTTATATTAAGAGTTGTACTTTCTTATATATTTGTTATATTCATAGAAGAAACAGGTATTTGGCTTTCATGGCCGGTTGGCTGGACAGCAGGTATGATTGTAAGTCTTATATTCTATAAAGTTTATGTTTTATCAGACAAAGCAGGAATGAAATCTGACGAAATGGTGGTTTAAATATGATAAAAAAAATTGCTGTAATTAACGACATATCCGGTTTTGGCAAGTGCTCTTTAACAGCCGCTATTCCTATTATTTCGGCTCTGAAGACTCAGGCCTGCCCCATGCCAACATCAGTGCTTTCTAACCAAACATGTTACAGCAGTTTTTATATTAAAGAACTGACGGAAGAAATGCGGTTAATTGCTGATAAATGGCTGGAACTGGGTTTTAAATTTGACGGTATATACTCCGGATTTTTATCCGCTGAAAAACAGGCAGATGAAGTTATAAATATAGTGGAGAATTTTAAAAAAACCGGCACCATATTTATACTTGACCCTGTTATGGGTGATGAAAATGCACCTTATGAAAACTACACCTCAGGCCTTAGGGATAAAATGCTTTATTTGGCATCAAAGGCAGACATTATTTTGCCTAACGTAACGGAACTGTGCCTTTTAAGCGGTTTAAGCCCTTTAAGCTTTACAAATAATGACAAATCAGACAGAGTAGATGAGATTAAAAAAGCGGCAGAAGATTTTGCACATAAAACAGGTGCCGATGTTGTTGTAACCGGTGTAAATACTGTTGAGGAAAATAAAAAGTTTATTAATAATGTAATAATATCCAAAAACGGCATAAACATTATTAAAAAAGAAAAACTTAATGGCGGATACTCCGGCACAGGGGATATTATGTCATCAATAGTTTCGGCTATGGCAGTACGTGGGTTTTCTATTGAAAAAGCCGTTGAAACAGCAGCAGATTTTATATATATGTCAGTTGAAGATACTGCAAAGTACGATATAAATGTTAATGACGGAGTTAACTTTGAAAAATTTTTAGGGTATCTTACTAAAATATAATTTTTAATATTTTAATGTATGATTTTAAAATAATTATGTAAATTTATTACATAATATGTTATTATATAGTAATATGAATGTTGTTTTTATTTTAAAACATTAATTCACTGTTTAAAGTGATAAATTTGACAAGTGCTTTGCTGTATTTAAGCGGCAGAGCAGCTAAAGACGGCTTTACAGCCGTAAAACAGGGGAGGCGTTAAGTTATGAGTTTATCACATTCAGCAGCAAGGCTGGCATATTCAGCAGCCATTGACAGCGCTCTTAAGTATATTGGAAAAGATAGGGACAAAAACCTTATTAAGCTTGTTGATTTAACAGAAAAATATATGGGTGACAACTTTAAGCAAAGTACTTACGATGCAATAAGGAACACCATAACAAATAAAGACAGTAAGTGGCTTAAGTATATCGATAAGCTTTTAACTGAGTTAAGCCCTAATGTTGTTAAAATGACAGCCCTTAACCTTGGTTATGAAGCTGCTTTTAACGGAACAAAAACTATAAGACAAATGAGAGAAATACATAAGTGTAATATTCCTTGGCTTATACTTATGGACCCAACATCTGCCTGCAATTTGCACTGCACAGGCTGCTGGGCTGCCGAGTACGGCAATAAGTTAAATCTTTCATTTGAAAAACTTGACGATATAGTTACTCAAGGCAAGAAGCTTGGAATATATTTTTATATGCTTACAGGCGGTGAGCCTTTAGTTAGAAAAGACGACATTATTAAGCTTTGCAAAAAACATCATGACTGTGAGTTCCACGCTTTTACAAACGGCACTCTTATTGATGATGAGTTCTGCAAACAAATGGATAAAGTAGGAAACTTATCTCTTTCATTAAGCCTTGAAGGTTTTGATGAGGTAAACGATTCAAGAAGGGGCCAAGGCGTATTTAACAAAGTTATGCATGCCATGGATTTGCTTAAAAAATACGGCCAGCTTTTTGGTCTTTCAATCTGCTATACAAGCAAAAACTATAAAACAGTTACAAGTGATGAATTCCTTGATATGGTAATAGAAAAGGGCTGCCGATATATATGGTATTTCCATTACATGCCGGTTGGAAACAGTGCAGCGGAAGAACTGCTTTTAACACCGGAGCAGAGGGAATACATGTATCACAGAGTAAGAGAAATACGTTCCGAAGCAAGTGATAAGCTTATATTTACATTTGACTTCCAAAACGACGGTGAGTATGTAGGTGGATGTATAGCAGGCGGAAGAAACTACTTCCATATTAATGCTAACGGTGACTGTGAGCCTTGTGTATTTATACATTATTCAAGTGCTAACATAAACGAGGTATCACTCCTTGATGCACTTAAGCAGCCGCTTTTTATGGCTTATCACGACAATCAGCCGTTTAACAACAACCACTTAAGACCATGCCCAATGCTTGAAAACCCTGAAAAGCTTATGGAAATGGTTCATAAATGTGGTGCTAAATCAACAGACCTTGAATCACCTGAAAGTGTAGAGCATTTATGTGGAAAATGTGAACTTTATTCAGAACACTGGAAACAGAAAGCAGATGAGCTTTGGGCGAATAATAAGCATTTTAGCGGCACAAAATACACTAATGAACAGCAGGAAGAAAAAAGTCAGGTTAAAAATGCTTGATTATAACTTTATTATAACTTATTTATAACTTAACTTTAACTTAACTATAAAATTAAAAATGAGGTGGAATAATGGAAAAATTTAAGGCCTTTGTACCATATATCATTATAATGGCAATAGCTTATTATATTGTTCCTTTTATACCGAATATTTTTACAAGCGTTAAAGAGTCATTTGGCTTAAACTTATTGGTATCACTCATTATTCCCCTTGCATGCCTTATATTGGCTTTTGTTTTCGGCATTAAAAACGGCATGAGCTTTGTTTATATATTTATAATGCTTATTTTGTATATACCGCAGGTAGTGTATTATAAAAGCACATCTGTTGCCATTGTAGGTTTTATATATATTATATTTACTTTTATTGGTATGTACACAGGGGCCAACTTAGGCAAAACAATTAAAAGCAGAGGCAAAAAAGACGATAAAAATTAAATCAAATAAAAAAACGGGAGATTGGGTATCTCCTGTTTTTTATTGCTGATAATAAAAAGACACGGAATAAATTTCCGTGTCTTAATTTTTTAATTAGTGTGTTTTGTTGTATTCTTCAAGTTTGTCAATTGCATCAAAGAGCATTTTGTCTGTTACTTTGTAAGGAACAAATTTAATATCCTCAACAGAAAGGGCCTTTTCAACAACTGGGCCTAATTCTTCTCTCTTAACTTCAAGGTCTGAAAGTTTTGTAGGAAGGTTGATTGCTTTGTAAAGAGGATAAAGCTCGTCTACCTTGTCGTCCTGTCCGTCAGCAAAAAGAAGTACAAGTGTGCAGTAAGAAACTACTTCACCATGAAGGTGATTCTTTTCTACCTGTGGAAGAACTGTCAGGCCATAGCAAAGTGAATGAGCTATGTTTGAATTGATTGTAACACCAACAAGAGCTGAAACTGTACCTGTTGTTATAATGTTTGTAAGAGCAATCTGCTCAAGTTCTTCTGAAGATGTGTTGTTTTTGCAGTCCTCAATAGCTTTAGCACCGTATTTAACAAGTGGTTTGTAGCACATTGTACCGATTTCAACACCAAGAGCCTGTTTGTAAGAAATTTTTCTGTCTCTTGCAGCAAGTTCTGTTTCAAAGTGCTTAGCCATTGTATCGCCGATACCTGCCCAAAGGTAAAGGTCAGGAGCCTGAGCAATAATGTCTGTGTTAATGAAAATATGCTCAGCAGGTCTGCCGCACTGATATGTATCTCTTGCTTCACCGTTTGGATAATACATAATAGCCTCAGCTGAAGCAGGAGCACATGTAGCTGCTATTGTAGGGAATGTAAATAAAGGTTTTTTATCAATAAGAGCACAAGCGTATTTGCATGTATCAAGAGCTTTACCGCCGCCAAAAGCAAATACCATGTCAGCGTTTTTGTAGCTTTCTGTATTAGCTACCATTTCAGCGTTCTCTAAAGAAGCTTCACCGCCGTACCAAACATAGTCTATAATTTCAATGTCAGAATCTTTTATTGCTTTTTCAATAAAAGGTTTAGCAGCTGCAAGGGCTCTGTGGCCGCCTACAGCAACAGCTTTTTTGCCGTACTTAGCACATACTTCAGGAACTCTTTCATAAGCGTCAGGTCCTACTGTATAGCATGGAAGATACTGGAATGTAAGGTTTGCCATTAAATTTCACTCCTTAAGAATTATATAGGTTGTTTTAGATTTGTTCTAAATAATAGAACTCATTTCTGTTTATACACGTTCATTATATCATATCAACTACAAAAATCAATGATAAATTCATCCCCTATTTAACGAAACTTTATATTTGGTATTTAATTATAAACTCAATGCAATAAATGCTGTTGACTTTATGAAATATATAATATATTATAAACATATAACATCTGATGTTTTATATTTATGGAGGTGAAATATGGCCTTTAATATAGAAAGCAAAAACAAAGAATCAACTGTAGATTATATAATTAAGACATTTAAAGAGCTTTTGGAAAAAAAGGAGCTTAAGCCGGGGGATAAAATACCCAGTGAAACGGAACTTTCACAAATGTTTTCGGCAAGCCGTGGCTCGGTTAGGGAAGCCCTTAAAATTCTTTCGGCTTTTGGTGTTGTGGATATTCAAAGGGGAAACGGAAGCTATATATCAACAGGAGAAACTGCCGCTGTTATAAACCCTATACTTTTCGGTTTTCTGCTTATGAATCCGTCACAGGATGAAGTCCTTGATTTTAGAGCATGCATAGAGCAAAATGTGCTTTTACTGGCTATAAAAAATGCAAGTGATGAGGATATTGAAAAAATAAGCCAAAATATAGAAAGCTTTAAAAACATATCTCCAGATGAAAAAGACCTTAAAGAAAAAAAGCTTCAGCTTGATTTGCAGTTTCATTCTCTTTTGGGAAAAGCTACCCATAACGGTTTTATAGAAAAAATTTATGACTTTGCAATGCAGTACTTTGTTCCTTCAATACTAAGGACTTATGAAAATCAAGACGCTGTACCTGTACAGTCAGTTAAAAGCCATGAAATACTTTTTGAGCCGGTATTAAAAAGAGACAACTCTCTTATTGAAAATGCGGTAAATGAAAGTATTAAAATATGGAAAGGTTTATCGGTTACTTTATAATTTTTTAAGGAGGCTAAAAATGTATAATTGTGTTGTTATTAATCCAAATGATACGGCCGGAACTCTTACAACAGATGTTTTGGCAGGAGACACTGTTAATTATAACATTAATGGAAATGACTACTGCCTTATTGCAGAGGATAATATTAAAATTTTCCATAAAATAGCTTTAAAAGACATAAAAAAAGGCGATATTATAATAAAATACGGCTGTAAAATAGGATATGCTACTAAAGATATAAAAAAGGGTGAGCATATACATACACAAAATCTGGACAGTAAGATGACAAATTAAAAAGGGGCGTTTTTAATGAAATTTAAAGGATACAGAAGACCTGACGGAAAAATAGGAATCAGAAACCATGTTCTTATACTGCCATGCTCACTTTGTGCAAGTGAAACAGCAAGATTTATAGCAAGCCAAGTGCCGGGTGCTGTTTATGTGCCAAACCAAGGCGGATGTGCCGTAGTTAAAGCCGACCTTGAAATAACTCTTAAAGTTTTGTCCGGTTTTGCTGCAAATCCTAATGTATACGGAACTGTAGTAGTAGGCAACACATGTGAAATTGTTCAGGCAGATTTGCTTATAGACAGAATTAAAGAATTAACAAATAAGCCTGTTGAAAAAGTAGTTATAAGGGATGCCGGCGGAACAATAAAGGCTGCCGAATTAGGCGTAAAATATGCCATGAAAATGAGCATTGAGGCTTCAAAATGCGTTAAGGAAGAGGCCGACATTTCGGAGCTTATACTTGCTACAGAATGTGGCGGAAGCGACCCTACAAGCGGTTTAGCTGCTAACCCTACATTGGGCTATGTAAGTGATAAACTTGTTTCATTAGGCGGAATAAGCATACTTTCGGAAACATCCGAGCTTGTAGGTACAGAAGACATACTTGCCCCAAGATGCAAAGATGAGGAAACATCAAAAAGACTTCTTGAAATTATAAAAAATAATGAGGAATACTTTGAAAAAGCCGGGGAAAGCCTTAGAGACGGAAACCCTTCTACAGGCAACAAAGAAGGCGGCCTTACAACCCTTGAAGAAAAATCTCTTGGCTGTATACATAAAGCCGGTTCTTCTACAATAATGAAGGTTTATGACTATGGCGAGGCTATAGACACAAATGAAAAAGGCCTTGTTGTTATGGATACACCGGGGCAAGATGTGGCATCAGTTGCAGCTATGGTTGCCGGTGGGGCACAGATTGTAATTTTTACAACAGGCAGAGGTACACCAACAGGCAGCGGAATTGTGCCTGTTATAAAAATAACCGGAAATGCCGAAACAGCAGAGCTTATGGCTGATAATATAGACTTTGATGCCAGTGAAATTATAGGCGGTAAAAGCTCTATTGAAGAAAAAGGCGAGGAACTCTTTAATCTTATGCTTCAGGTAGTTGACGGCAGAAAGAGCAAGGCTGAAGCATTGGGCTTTAATGATATGTCAATGGCAAGAAAATGCAATTTCTGTTAAAAATATAAAATATAAAAAAGTGTGTGTGTGAAAGGAGCGTTTTATAATGAAGTTTATTGATTTTCCGGAAATAAGCTTTCCGGTACAGGGCATAAACGATGTTCCTATGCCTAAAATGGTCAGAATAAGGGAAAAATATGAGGACGACAAAATTGAGGATATTAAAGGTCATCTTATAAACGAGCTGGATAACCTTGATATTGATAAGGCCTCCCTTAAAGGTAAATCCATAGCTATAACAGTTGGAAGCAGAGGTATACCTTCACTTCCCCTTATGATTAGAACTCTTTGTGATAAGCTCAAAGAATGGGGAGCAGAGCCTTTTATTATACCGGCTATGGGAAGCCATGGCGGCGGTACAGTTGAAGGCAATCTTGAGGTTATAAACGGCTACGGCATTACAGAAGAAGCCATGGGTGTGCCTATTAAAGCTACTATGGACGTTGTACTTATCGGCCAAATGGAAGATGCCGCTAAAACACCTATTTACTGTGACAAATATGCTGCTGAAGCTGACGGAATTATACTTTTTAACAAAGTTAAGCCACATACAGACTTTAAAGGCTACCACGAAAGCGGTATTTGTAAAATGATAGCTATCGGTATAGCTAAGCATACAGGCTGTTCATGGTTCCATAAACAGGGCTTTGATACTTTTGGCGAAAGAATTCCTATTGTAGCAAAGGAATTTCTTGAAAAAATGAATGTTGTTATGGGTATAGGCGTTGTTCAGAATGCTTATGACGAGATTTCAGAGCTTATGGCGTTCCCTAAAGACAAAATTATGGAAGGCGACCACAAGCTTCTTGAAATTGCTAAAAGACGTCTGCCAAGAATGAAGTTTGACAACATAGATGTGCTTGTTATAGACAGAATAGGCAAAAACATAAGCGGTGAAGGTGCTGACCCTAATGTAACAGGCAGAGGTTTTATGCCATATTTTAAAGATGACTTCCACTGCAAAAAGCTCTTTATAAGAGGTCTTACAGAGCAGAGCCACCACAATGCCTGCGGTCTTGGCCTTGCTGACATTACAACAAGACGCTGTCTTAACAGCTGTGACTGGGAAAGCACATGGATTAATCTTTCAACAAACACTATGATTGACGGCGGCAAAATACCTGTTTACCAGAACAACGACTTTGAGGCTTTAAGACTTGCCATAAGAACATGTACTAAAATTGATTACTCAAAGGCAAGAGTTGCCAGAATAAGAGATACTCTTACACTTGATGAAATAGAAATTTCAGAATCCCTTATTGATGATGTAAAAGACAGGGACGATGTTGAAATCCTTACAGAGCCTTATGAGCTTAAATTCGACAAAGACGGATACCTTGAGGATTTAGACGTATAAAATAAATAATAGGTTATAAAAAGGTTATAAAAAGGTTATAAAAAGTTATAAAGAAAACGCTTTCACTTTTGTGAAGGCGTTTTCTGCTGTATAAAAATTCAAATTTCTTCTTGACAATATAAAGAAATAGGTACAAAATATAGGTATAATAATTACGAAAGATGTTCGGTAATAACGAAAAGGTGGTGCAAATGGCTAAATCGGAAGGCGTTACTATTCAATCCGTTGTTAAGGCGGCTAATATACTTGATTTTTTTATCAAAAAAAGTGAAATGGGTATTTCCGAAATAGCTCAGCAGGCTAATATGAGTAAAAGCACTGCTTACGGTATAGTAAATACCCTTACAGAAACAGGATTCCTTGAGCAGGATAGCGAGAGCAAAAAATACCGTTTGGGTCTTAAGCTTTTTGAATTAGGCTCTGTTGTTCAAAGCCGTATGGATTTACGTGCCGAGGCACGGCCGTTTTGTCAGGCTTTAAGTGAGAAATACGGCCAAACGGTGCACCTTGCAACCCACAGCGAAGGGGAAGTTGTTTACATAGATAAGTTTGATGTACCGGATTTTCTTATAGTATATTCACAAGTAGGCCGCAGAGCTCCTATGAGTCTTACAGGTGTGGGAAAAGCAATGCTGGCTTATTTAGGCAATGAATATGCCGAAAAGTACGTAGTTAATAATTTAATTAAAAAAACCGAAAAGTCACTGGATACAAAAGAAAAGCTTTTTAAGAATTTAGAGGAAATACGTCAAAGGGGCTATGCCATGGATGATGAGGAAATACAGCCGGGGTTAAGATGCATAGCTTCACCGGTATTTGCCAAAGGCGGAAAAGTAGCCGCCGCCGTAAGTCTTTCAGGTGTTACGGCTTTTATGACAGATGACAAAATAGAAGATATAGCAAAAGATGTTAAAGAATGTGCTTTAAATATATCCCGCAGGTTGGGTTATTCAGAAAATATATTTTAACGGCTGCTGCCGAGAGAGCTTAATTTAAGGAGGAGTTTGAACATGGACAAAATTAAAGTTGGTATTATCGGCCCTGGTAATATCGGAACAGACCTTATGTATAAGGTTATGAGAAGCAAATATCTTCAAATGGACTTTATGACAGGCATTGTAGAAAGCGAAGGCCTTAAAAGAGCTGCAAAGCTTGGCTTTAAAACATCTACTGAAGGCGTTAAGGCAGTTGCCGATGACCCGGAAGTAAAAATTGTATTTGATGCCACTCTTGCCAGTGCACATTTGGTAAACGCTCCTATACTTAAAGCTGCCGGCAAAATAGCTATTGATATGACACCGGCTGCCGTAGGCCCGTATGTTGTGCCTTGCTGCAACCTTGATGAAGTTAAGGACTCCGATAACTTTAATATGGTTACATGCGGCGGACAGGCAACTATTCCTATTGTAAACGCTATTAACGAGGTTGCTGATGTAGAGTATGCCGAAATAGTAGCCAGCCTTTCTTCCAAATCAGCAGGCCCTGGAACAAGAGCCAGCATAGACGAGTTTACACAGACTACAAGAAAAGGTCTTGAAATTATAGGTCATGCCGACAGAGCAAAGGCTATTATTATACTTAACCCGGCTGAACCGCCTGTTATGATGTGCAACACTATTTATACACTTGTTAAAAATCCTGATGAAAAAGCCATTATTGAGGCTGTAAACAAGAGAATAAAAGAAGTTCAGCAGTATGTACCGGGCTATCAGCTCCGTGTACCGCCTATTATAGACGGAAACAAAGTAACTGTTATTATACAGGTAGAAGGTGCCGGAGATTTCCTTCCTAAATATTCCGGAAACCTTGATATTATAAACTCAGCTGCTATTGCCGTAGCCGAGAAACTTGCCGCTAAAATGCTTAATAAATAAGTTAGAAAAAGGGAGGATAACTGAAATGGATAACCGTAAAATTAACATAGTAGATACAACACTTCGTGACGGCAGCCATGCCGTAAGCCACAGTTTTTCACCGGAGCAGGTAACAGCTATAGCCGGAGGACTTGATAAAACAGGTGTTGCCATTATAGAGTGTGCCCATGGCGACGGAATAACAGGCTCAACATTTAACTATGGTTTTTCTAAGTACAAAGAAATGGACCTTATAAATGCCGCAAGCAAAGTTATTAAAAATGCTAAACAGGCTATACTTCTTATACCTGGTATTGGCACAATAGAGGATATGGAAGAAGCTTATGAAAACGGTGCAAGAGTAGTTCGTGTTGCTACCCACTGCACAGAGGCCGATGTTGGAATACAGCACATTCAGGCAGCTAAAAAAATGGGTATGATGGCATGTGGATTTCTTATGATGGTTCACATGGCAGAGCCTGACAAACTTCTTGAGCAGGCTAAAATATTCCAAGACGCCGGAGCAGATTATATTAACCTTGCTGACTCAGCAGGCTATCTTCTTCCTGATGATGTAAAGGCAAGAGTTGATAAGCTTGTAAATGGTCTTGACATACCTGTTGGATTCCATGCACACAACAATTTAAGCCTTGCTGTTGCCAACTCTATAGCAGCCGTTGAAACAGGTGCAACATATATCGACGCTACATGCCGTGGTCTTGGTGCCGGTGCCGGAAATACACAAATTGAAGTTTTAGCCACTGTATTTAACAGAATGGGCTACAACACAGGCATGGATATGTATGCTATTCAGGATGTGGCAGAGGACATTGTGGAGCCTATTATGCACAGACCACAGGTTATTAAAACAGCTCCTCTTATGCTGGGCTATGCCGGTGTATACTCCAGTTTCCTTCTTCATACATACAGAGCAGCCGAAAAATTCGGTCTTAACCCAAGGGATATACTTGTAGAGCTGGGCAGAAGAAGAATGGTAGGTGGACAGGAAGACATGATTGTTGATGTGGCTTATTCTTTAGCACAGGAAAAAAATAAAAATAAGTGATAAAGATAAGTGATAAAGATAAGTGATAAAAAATAACCTGAATATATAATACAAAAAGAGAACTGCTTTTAAGCGGTTCTCTTTTTTATGTATATTTTTACAAACAAAAATATTCAATATACACTTTTTATATAAAAAAATAGCCGAAAATAAAGTTTTATTTTTGGAGTGTTTTTCTTATGTATAATTCACTGTAGTAAGCAATATAAAGAAAAAATATAACTGTTCGTTAATATCGTATATTTTTTGCTTATTTTATAAAAATAGTATATTTTATATCACTATATAATAAAATTTAAGTAAATAAATAATATGAACAGGCGGTAAAAAGAAAAAATTATACTCTTTAAGTATTTTTTAGTAAAAAAATTACTGCAATTCGTGGATTTTTTATTGTTAAAAATACCAAAAATTATCCGCTTTGTCAAAATAGTAAAAAACATACTGTATTTATCAGATGAAGTGTGTTATACTTTTTTTATACATTAAATGTAAATTTATGAATAGCTTTTAAATGTATGTTTTAAAATTTGCAATATTAAAGGCAAGTATTTTAATCAAAAGAAAAATTGATGTTAATTATTGAAAACACAGTATAGTAAAATTTTTTAGGGGGCAGCGGTTTTGGAAAAGAATGTCTTCACGGAAATCAGGGTTAAATATAATACGCTTTCCAAAAACCAAAAAACAGTAGCTAATTATATTCTTAAAAACAGCAAAAAATGCGTAAGAATGACATTAAGCGAACTTGGAAGGGAATGTAACCTTAGCGAAACAACAATAATCAGGTTTATAAATAAGCTGGATTATACATCGTATCAGGCATTCAGGCTGGATATGGCGCAGGACATAATTAAAGACGGCGGCACAATGGAAGAGGAAGACTGCGACATTAAGCCGGGTGACAGCATAAGCGAGATAAAGCGAAAGGTTATAAGAAACGCCGCCTCAGCCATTAATGACATATCAAAACTTGTGGATGACGAAAAACTTACTTCCGTTATGGAGCTTATAGAAAAATCCGAAAGAGTTATGTTCTTTGGTGCAGGCGGAAGCGGTGTTATAGCTATGGACGTTTACCACAAGTTCCTTAAATGCGGTAAAAACGTAATAAATGAAAATAATACACATCTGGCGCTTATACATGCTGCACACCTTACCGAAAGGGATGCTCTTGTGCTTATTTCCCATGAAGGCGAAAGCAAAGATGTGCTGGAGTGTGCACGTATAGCACAATCTTCAGGGGCAAAGGTTGTAGGTGTAACAAGCTATATGAATTCGGACTTGGCAAAAATGGCTGATATTTGCATATTCTCATCAACTAATGATGCAGCTTATTATACAGAGTCTATGGTTTCAAGGCTTGTTCAGCTTGTTATTATGGATATGCTTGTTGTGGCTTATTCCACAAGGGCTGATGCAGCCGGAGCAAGAAAGGCTATAGAAGCATCTGACAAGGCTCTTGTTGAAATGAAACTTAAAAACGATGAAAAAGAAAAATAAATATATAAAGTAAAAAATAAAAAAATAACGAAACGGAGTGTTTTTATTGCTTGTAAATTTAAAAACTATACTTTCTGGCCTTGACAAAAAGGCAATAGGTTCTTTTAACATATACAGTTATGAAACAATACACGGTGTATGCAAAGCAGTTGAAAAGACCGGTGCACCTGCCATAATTTCTTTTGGTGCATCATATCTTAATAATATGAGTCTTAACACTGTTAAGTATATTGTTGAGGAAGCTGCAAAAGACTTACCGGCAGATGTGGCGCTTCATTTGGACCACTGCAAGGATATGAATATTATAAAAGCCGCTGTTGAAGCCGGGTTTACATCTGTTATGTATGACGGCTCAGCACTTCCTTTTGAGGAAAATGTGAAAAACAGCAGAACAGTAGCCAATATGGCTCATTCAAACGGTGTTTCTGTTGAAGCGGAGCTGGGAAGCCTTGCTTTAGGCGAACATTCCAACGAAACGGATATTGACCACGGTGAAGCTTATACAAACCCGGATAATGCCGCTGATTTTGTTAATATGACAGGTGTTGATGCCTTAGCTGTTTCTATAGGTACTGTTCATGGCATGTATAAGGCCAAGCCTAATATAAGAATAGATATATTAAAAGAAATATCACAGCATGTTTCTATTCCTTTGGTGCTTCATGGCGGCAGCGGTACACCTGAGGAAAAGATTATAGAGTGTATAGAAAACGGCATTAAAAAGATTAATGTTAACACCGAGATTTCGCAGTACACAGTTGCAAAGCTTTACGAAATTATAACAGAAGATAAAAACGTACACCTTTCCAAACTTACACTTTTGCAAAGCGATATAGTTTCGGAAATAGTGGAAAAATATATACGTCTTTTTGGCAGAATGTAAGCAAAACAGTAGTTTTGGTGTGGGTATGTTTTTATAGCGGTATTTTTGCCGCTAATAAATAGCTAAGGGGGATTAATAAAATGTTAAAAGCAGGATTTATTGGATTAGGTATAATGGGAAGGCCTATGAGCAAAAACCTTATTAAAGCAGGTGTTGAGCTTTGGGTTAATGACCTTAATAAAGAGGCTGTTGCAGATGTAGTTGCAGCAGGCGGAAAAGAAGCAACACAGGCAGAAATAGGTGCTAATTGTGATGTTATAATCACAATTCTTCCTAACGGTGAGATTGTTAAAAATGTTCTTTTTGGTGAAAACGGCGTAGCTTCCACAATTAAGCCGGGCTCACTTGTTTGCGATATGAGCTCTGTAACAGCTACAGACAGCCATTATTGTGCAGACAAGCTTGCTGAAAAAGGCTGTGCTTTCCTTGATGCACCTGTATCCGGCGGAGAGCCTGGAGCTATCAACGGCACACTTGCCATTATGGTAGGCGGCAAACAGGAAGACTTTGACAGAATGAAACCATACTTTGATATTTTAGGCAAATCAGCCGTACTTATTGGACCAACAGGCAGCGGTTCTATTACAAAGCTTGTTAACCAGGCTATTGTTAACCTTAATATTGCTACTGTTTCAGAGGCATTTGTACTTGCTGCTAAAGCAGGCGCTGACCCTGAAAAAGTTTATAACGCAATTTGCGGCGGTCTTGCAGGCAGCCAGGTTATGCATGACAAGATTCCTATGATTATTAACCGTAACTTTAAGCCGGGCGGAAAAATCTCTATTAACCACAAAGACATCAAAAATGTTCTTGCTACAGCCCATGAGCTTGATGTGCCAATGCCTCTTACAGCACAGCTTTTTGAAATTCAGCAGGCTATTAAAGTTGCCGGCGGCATGAACGACGACCACTGCGGTTATGTTAAATATTTTGAAAGACTTGCCGGTGTAGAGGTTAAAAAATTAAGCTGATATTATAAGGGCTTAAAGTTTAAACTGTAATTATTTAATTAAGGAGATATTGATATGTCAGAAGTAAAACCATTAAATGTAAGCGTTCTTGCAGATGTAAAACCTGTTGACACTGCTAAAGTAGATGAAATGCTTAAAGAAGCTCTTGCCGGTCTTAACAAAAAAATTATAGCCCTTGATGACGACCCTACAGGAGTTCAGACCGTAAACAACGTGTATGTTTATACAGACTGGTCAGTTCCAACACTTGAACAGGCATTTAACGACGGAAAGAGCATTTCTTTCATACTTACTAATTCAAGAGGATTTACTGTTGCTCAGACAACTGCCGCTCATCATGAAATGGCCAAAAATATCGCCGAAGTTTCCAAAAAGCTTGGTAAGGACTTTATTATAATTAGCAGAAGCGACTCTACATTAAGAGGCCACTTCCCACTTGAGACAAGCATTTTAAGAACTGACATTGAAAAGCTTACAGGAAAGAAAATAGACGGCGAAATTCTTCTTCCTTTCTTTAAAGAAGGCGGAAGATACACACTTAATAACATTCACTATGTAAAAGAAGGCGACCAGCTTACACCGGCCGGAATGACAGAGTTTGCAAAAGACAAGTCATTTGGCTATAAGTCATCTAACCTTTGCGATTATGTAGAGGAAAAGACAAAAGGCGAGTTTAAAGCAGCCGATGTTACATGTATCGCTCTTGAGGATATAAGAAACCTTGAAATTGACAAAATCGCTCAGCAGCTTATGGCAGTAAAAGACTTTAACAAAGTTATGGTTAATGCCGTTGATTATGTTGACGTTAAAATATTTGCCATTGCTTTCTGCAAAGCAGTAGCAGCAGGCAAAGAGTTTATGTTCAGAAGTGCCGCAGCTATTACTAAGGTTTTAGGCGGTGTGCCTGACAAAGCCCTTCTTACAAGAGAAGAACTTGTGCCAGACGGCAATACAAACGGTGGTATTGTTCTTATAGGCTCACATGTTAAGAAAACAACTATGCAGTTTGAAGAGCTTAAAAACTGCAAAAAACCTCTTGAGTTTATAGAGTTCCATGCTGCAAGAGTTCTTGAAGAAGGCGGGCTTGACAAAGAGGTTAAAGAAGTAATAGCAAAAGCCGAACAGTACATATCAAACGGCCAGTCGGTAGTTGTTTACACAAGCCGTGAGCTTGTAAAACTTGACACAGATGACAAGGACAAAATTCTTCAGGTTTCTGTAGATATTTCCAATGCCGTTGTAAGAGTTATAGGCGACCTTACAGTTAAACCATCATTTATAGTAGCAAAAGGCGGTATTACATCCAGCGATGTAGGTACAAAAGCCCTTAGAGTTAAAAAAGCTACTGTTATGGGACAAATTAAACCAGGTATACCTGTTTGGATGACAGGCGAAGAAAGCAAATTCCCTAACATGCCTTACGTAATATTCCCAGGCAACGTAGGTGAAGTAACAACACTTCGTGAAGCTGTGGAAATATTAATGGGTTAATAAAATAAGTATTAAAAAGCGGGCATGTATATGTCCGCTTTTTGTCTTTAACTATATTTTAAAATAAGAAAAAATGTGTTGATTGTTTTTTATACGTATGTGTATTAAGCACAATATGTATTAATAGTGACAGCTGAAATGTGTTCAAAAATGTTTAAACATAATTGAATTTAAACGTTTCTAAACAAAATAAAGATTATTTTATTAACATTTAAAATTTTTATCAGTAAAATTTTTACGAATTTTTGATATTTCTAAACAAATGTTACATAATTTTTACTTTATTTTGTATACTTTTATCATAAATTTTTTGTTCCCATTAAAAT